>MGDH01000008.1 GCA_001790855.1 Candidatus Schekmanbacteria bacterium RIFCSPLOWO2_02_FULL_38_14
AGGCTATAAAAGCTGCAATAGATTCTATAGCAGGCAATTTAGAAATTAAAAGTTTTTTTGAAAAAAATAAAGGGATAAAAATAAAGAGAGTCTATGACTAAAAAAATATTGGATACAAATATTTATATAGATCTCTTTATAAACCCTGATTTGTATCAGGACATTTTTGTTTCTGAAGGACCTGTTTGTCTGTCATCTGTAGTGGTAATGGAACTTCTGGCTGGCGCACATTCAAAAAATGAGAAAAATAAAATAAAAAATCTTATTGATTTATTAAAACGATTAGGAAGAGTCATTACTCCTTCTGAAAGAGATTATGAGCAAGCAGGAGAAATACTTCTCAGGCTCCAAAGCCTAAAGGGATATGAGCTTAGGAAGTGTGATTCTATTTCTCATGATTGTTTAGTTGCAGCATCTGCAAAAGGTATTGGTGCTATTGTTTATACGCAAAACAGGAAAGACTTTCAGGCAATACAAGATGTTTTTAATTTTAAAGTAGTTTTCGTTTAATTATAAGTTATGGCATTAAAACCTTGAATTAATAAAAGGGTACCTCTCTTTTAAACTCTCCCTGAAAAATTATTATATCTAAACTAACGGTTCCTGTTTGCAGACAGACAGTAAAATTATTTTTCCTGACAAAAAATCCCTCCGCCTGATAACTCCTGTTTTCTTAAATTGTTTTTACCATTACAGGTTTTAGAAATTACGGTAATATTATTACATCTGCAAGAAAATCCTTTGTTTTTTGGAAGGAAGATAGTATATTGTTACCAGTAATGTAACTTTACATTCAGATATAAATTTGTTCAATATGTTAAAATAATTCAAAGGCATATTTTGAAGAAGATAAAATATTATCTTGATACAACAATATTTAACTTCGTTTTTGTTGAAGATGAAGGTGATATAGAAAAACCGAGTATCACTAAGAAATTTTTCAATGACCTGCCTCAGATTGCTGAAGGAGTATATATCTCTGATGAGGTAATCAGAGAAATTAGCAGGGCATCTGAACCAAGAAAATCCCAATTGGAAGAATTGGTAAGAAAAACTGATCCTCTATTCCTCGAAATTGATATAGAGGCAGAGGAATTAGCAGAACGTTATCTCAAAGAGGGAATCATCCCTGAACGGTATAAGTGATGCACTTCATATAGCTGTTGCTGTAGTAAATGAAATTGAGGTAATCGTCAGCTGGAATTTCGAGCATATAGTAAAACTAAAAACAAGAGTTATGGTTAATGGAGTAAATAGGTTATTGGGGTATCACGATATAGAAATTTGTACTCCTGAGGAGGTAGTAGAATTATGAAGGATTTAAAAGGATTAAAAGAAATCCATGAGATAATGGAAAAGATTCATGATGAAGAGAAAGGATTGACTGCTGAGCAGAGGGTGAAAAAGATTAGAGAAGAATCTGATAAATTCATGAGGGAACGCAAACTAAATTTAAAGCGAGTCAAATCGAAAAAACTAAAACATATTGCGGTATAATTAGTCCCTTTTTTAGAAAATGAAAAGAACTACAAGCATGCCACTTAGAATAATCGTGGAATCATAACACTGGATTCTGACTTTACTAATGGTCATCCCATTTTCTCCTTAACTTCTTGCTATAATAATATTTATCTTTGAATGGTACGCTTGTTGTTATTTCAAATAAAAGAGGTAATTAACTTGTACAGATACCATTAAATTTCCTTGACGTGAGGGAGAAGTACAGTTAGATAAATAGAAAATTATTCAAATTTTTATGAAAAAAGAAAAGTTAACACGGGGTCTTATTCAGGTTTATACCGGCAATGGCAAGGGAAAGACAACAGCTGCCTTTGGACTTGCTTTGCGGGCTGCGGGCAGGGGACTGAGGGTCTTCATTCTCCAGTTCATGAAGGGAGGAGATTATGGAGAGGTCAAGGCGGTAAAATTACTTAAGCCTTACATAACTATAAAGAAGACAGGGCTTTGTACTTTTGTTAACAAGAATAATCCAACAAGGAAAGATATAAAACTTGCAGGAGAGGGATTGAAAACTGCTTTAAAGACAATTGAAGATGGAAAATACGATGTGGTTATTCTTGATGAAATTATCTGTGCTGTTGACTTTAAGCTTCTGGATTTGAAAAAGGTACTGAATCTGCTTGAAAAGAAACCTCCTTTTGTTGAGCTGATTTTGACAGGAAGGAATGCGCCAAAGGAGATAATGGATATGGCAGACCTTGTTACAGAGATGAAAGAGATTAAGCATTATTACAGGAATCTTAAGATTGGAGCAAGAAAAGGAATAGAGTTATAAGAAATGGAAAAAATTGATTACAAGAACACTTTAAATCTTCCAAATACCTCCTTCCCGATGAAGGCTAATCTTGCACAGAAAGAGCCAGATTTTCTTGCAAGATGGGATAAAAATAAGATTTATACAAAGCTGCGGCAAAAATATTCCGGCACCAAGAAATATATTCTTCACGATGGTCCCCCTTATGCAAACGGGCATATCCATATAGGAACAGCTCTGAATAAAATTCTTAAGGATATTGTTGTGAAGATTAAGGCTATGGAAGGTTATGATGCAGTATATGTGCCTGGATGGGACTGTCACGGGCTTCCAATTGAGCACGAGGTGGACAAAAGCCTCGGGAAAAAGAAAGCCTCACTCTCTGTGGTTGAGATTAGAAAGATGTGCCAGGAATACGCAATGAGGTTTGTTAATATACAGAGGGAGGAGTTTAAGAGGCTCGGAATACTTGCAGACTGGGAAAATCCCTACCTTACGATGTCTCCTGAATATGGTGCGGCAATTATCAGGGAGCTGGGAAAGTTTTTTCAAAACGGAGGCGTATATCGCGGCAAGAAGCCAATCTACTGGTGTGCTTCCTGCAAGACCGCTCTCGCAGAGGCAGAGGTTGAGTATGAGGAGCATACCTCGCTTTCGGTTTATGTAAAATTCCCTGTTGTGAAGGAAAAGAGCGGAGTCTTAAAGAATATTAAAAAGGATAAAATCGATTTCCTCATCTGGACGACGACTCCATGGACACTGCCTGCAAACCTTGCAATATGCCTTCATCCTGATTTTATCTATTCAGCAATTGAAGTCAGCGGAGAGGTGATGGTTGTTGCCAGGGAACTTGTAAAGGATGTAGTGAGAAAAATGGGGAAAATAGACTATCATACTCTCGGTGAATACAAGGGGACAGAACTTGAAGGGATAAGGTGCCAGCATCCTCTGTACAAAAGAGAGTCTGTTGTAATTTTTGGTGAACATGTGAACCTTGAGCAGGGAACAGGATGTGTCCATACTGCTCCGGGGCACGGCGCAGAGGACTACGATATGGGACTGAAGTACGGGCTTGAAATCTACAACCCTGTTGATGATGAGGGAAAATTTACAAAAGATATAGAAGAGTTTGCAGGGATGAAGGTTTTTGAGGCAAACTTTCTGATAAAGGATAAGCTCAGGGAGCTTGGTTCCCTGATATTTGAAGAAAAAATCAAACATTCCTATCCCCATTGCTGGAGATGCAAAAACCCGGTAATTTTCCGCGCTACGGAGCAGTGGTTTATTTCCATGGAAACCAATGGCCTCAGGAAAAAAGCCCTCAGTGAAATCAGGAAAGTAAAATGGATTCCGCCATGGGGTGAAAACAGAATTACAGGAATGATTGAGAACCGTCCGGACTGGTGTATCTCAAGGCAGAGGTCGTGGGGGGTTCCGATAACAGTGTTTTACTGCACCTCATGCAATGAGATTCTTGCAAGCGGAGAGGTTTTTGAAGCAGTTGCAAGGGTTGTTGAAAGGGAGGGAACAGGGGCTTGGTTTTCAAAAGAGGCTCAGGAGATTTTACCGCAGAATGTTTCCTGTAAAAAATGCAACGGAAAAAGCTTCAGAAAGGAAACGGATATTCTTGATGTCTGGTTTGATTCAGGGACAAGCCACGAGGCGGTTCTTGCAAAAAGAAAAGAACTTTCCTTGCCTGCTGATATGTACCTTGAGGGAAGCGACCAGCACAGGGGATGGTTTAACAGCTCTCTTCTTATTGCTGTAGCAAATCGTGGCGCATCTCCGTTTAACGCAGTTCTGACACACGGCTATGTGGTTGATGGCGCCGGAAAAAAGATGTCAAAATCTGCCGGCAATGTTATTGCTCCTCAGGAGATAATAAAGAAATACGGCGCAGAGATTTTAAGACTATGGGCATCTTCTGTTGACTACAGGGATGATATAAGAATATCAAATGAAATCATAGAAAGGTTGTCAGAGGCATATCGTAAAATCAGAAATACCTTTAAATACCTGCTGGGAAACCTTTATGATTTTGATTTTAAAAAAAACAGGGTCTCCTGCAGTGAAATGGAGGAGATTGACAGATGGGCACTCCATCACCTCCAGAAATTAATAGAACGGGTGAGAAGCGCCTTTGATGAATTTGAGTTCCATGTATTTTTCCATATGTTCCATAATTTCTGCTCTGTCCATATGAGCTCCTTCTACCTTGATATAATAAAGGACAGGCTTTACACATCAAAACCTGATTCAAGGGAGAGACGCTCTGCGCAGACAGCCCTTTATTTAATCCTTGACTCAATGGTCAGGCTTATGGCTCCAATCCTTTCCTTTACCGCAGAAGAAATCTGGGGATATCTTCCGGGCAACTCAATGAGGGAAGAGAGCGTTCATCTTTCTCTTTTCCCTGAGGTTAAGAATGAATATGTTGACCAAGAGCTGGCAGCAAGATGGGAGAATATAATCCTTTTGAGGGAAGAAGCAGCAAAAAAACTTGAAACGGCAAGAAGGGAGAAACTCATAGGTCACTCGCTTGACGCACTGGTTGAGATAAAGGGAAAAGGGAAAAACTTTCAGTTCTTCAAAACTTACCAAAACCAGCTTCACACAATCTTCATAGTGTCGCAGGTTATTTTAAAGGAAGAGGATGTTGATGAAGACTCCTTTGAGAATGAAGCCCTGAGGGGTTTGAAAATCTCTGTTTCGAGGGCAAAAGGGGAAAAGTGCGACAGGTGCTGGATGTACAGCGAAAGCATTGGCGAAAAAAGAGAGCATCCAACAGTATGTTCAAGGTGTGGCGGGAATCTGTGATAAAATTTCAAGTTTCCGGACTGAATTTTACAAACTCAGCGGTCCGATTGCTCCGAGGCTTTCAAGCTCTATTACAAGCCAGAAGAACTGGTCATTTCTTATTTCATCATCAAAAGTCATCTTGGAATGTCCTTCCCTGAAATATTCTCTTACTCCATAGAGCGCTTCAACTGACCAGCACTGGCTTGAATATTTTGTGCGAATGGCAAATTCACGCTGGCTCAGGCTGAAGAGGTCACTGTCAAGAGATTGTTCTGAGGAATAGAACCTTCCGAGGTATCCAAGCTCCCAGCCGTTTGGAATGTTAAGGTCAAGCTTCAAGGTGGTGAAGGTATTACGAAGAGGAGTCTGGATTCTGGATGACGGGTTATAATCCGGTTCATACCAGTCAAGAGCCTGGTTTTTTTCAGGGTCTGTCCATCGCATGGAAAGTGAGGCATTAAGTTTTGTTCTGAAAAATTCACGCTCAAAGTTGATATTTCCTATAAATCTGTCAAGGGCTCCGTCAGTGGGGTCAAAGAAGGAGTTAAGGTTAAATACAAGATATTTATATGGATAGAGCTCCAAATCAAAGTTTAGATCAGAAAAGGCTTTTTTCTGCACATCAACCCTGCTCTGACTGAGGATTTTGTTGCCAAAACGCCCCTCTCTTACAATTCTGTCCCTTGTACTTTTTTTATCCTTCATAAAGTCATAATACTGGCTTATCTTAATGGTTGCTACCTCCCTTGCTGTTTCATTTCCATTTCCGGCATCTTTGAATTTTGCATAAAAACGGTTGGTGATTGAGTAGGAAAGAAACTCTCTCCCCTTAATATAATCCAGAGAATCTGTCTGTATTATAGTGCTCTGGTCAACGCTTGGAATATACTGATATTCAACAACAGGTTCAATTACGTGCTTTAGTTTGCTGATATCCAGAAAATTAAATCCAAGGGTTTTATAAATTCTCGGGGCATCAAACCTTAAGGAGAAGTCAAAAAGTTCTCTTGATAATGCCGAGTCCCCGCTGAAATCTGTTCTCTTGCCTGTACTGTCGGCTTTACCCTGAAATTCCTCGCTCCTGTTCCTGCTCGACTGAAGCCTGTGGGTATAATAGGTTTCTCTTATCCCTATTGCTGGGGTAAGGGTCATAAAATTTTTATAACTTAAAGGCAGTAAGATGCTGGGGTGTATATCCAGTCTTTCGGTAATAAATGAGTTTTTTGTATCACCGTCAAAGGTGTAGTCATTTGTATCTTTACTGCTTTTTAATGACGCAAAGGAAGCTTCAAGGTGAAACTGAAAAGGCATTAGTTCCGAGAGTTTTTCAAAGTCTTTGAAAATACCGTTTCTGCCAAAAACAGGCTGGGCAATGCTTATGAATTTCAGTTCAGGAAGATGCTGGTATATGCTTTCAATACTTGCTTCTCTTGAACCTTCTGGGTCTACTGCCTGCGACTTGATTCTGTCCTCATAGCCGCTTATGTTTAAAAGAAAGGCATTTTTCTCCCATGTTTTTGTAAGCGAAAAATAAGAATCAGACTTAATATCAGACTGTTTTGTTCTTTCTTCAAATGTTTCCTTAAAATCCCTGTTAAAGTTTTCATCGCTTCTTAAATCAACCTTTAAAATCATTCTCAGGTTTTCAGGAAAACTTTGCTGGTGGAAGGCAAAGAAATTCCACCTTGCTTTTTTTCCTGTTGTTCCGCTTTCATTACTGTAACCTGATCGGGTATCTATTATATATCCATTGACAGCGCCTGAACTTTCCTCGTCAATTACATACCTGAAGTTTCCCTCTGCGCCTACTCCTCTTTTTCCCTGATAGTCGATATTGAAGGTTGCATCAGCATAATCAGTCAGCGCCCAGAAGAATGGCTGGTACCAGCGGAATCCGTTTCTTGTGCTGGAACCGATTTTTGGAAATAAAAGTCCGGTAGCGCGTTTGGTTTTTATTGGTACAAGGAGATGGGGGAAATAGAATACCGGAACTTTTTTTATTGCAAATGAAGCATCCTTGGCATGAAGCATTCCTTCTACTTCTGCTGTTGCCTCTGAGGTTTTAATAGACCATTCAGGGACCGGCTTCTGACAGGCTGTGTAATATCCGTTTATAATTTTATATTTATCAACTCCGAGCCTTCTTATCTCAACCCCTGTGAGGTAATAGGTTGGCTCAAGAAATAATTCACCATTATAGATTACCCCAATCTGTGTTTTGATGTTAAGGTCCATAGATTCACAGAAAAGCACTGATGAGCCATCTTCGACAACCACATTGCCTGTCGCTTTTACGTTTCCTGTTTCAAGGTTATATTCAGCCCTGTCTGCCTGAAGGCTCATGCCGCGGTACTGTATGTCCACTGAGCCTTCACCTATAAGGAGGTTCTCATCTTTTCTGTAATCTAAATTCTCAGCGTAAAAATCAACCGGTATGGTATCATCTTTGCCCATTGCTTTTATTCTGTCAGAAATCTTTTCTGAAGCGAAATCAGCTGTCTTTTCTGCAAAAGAAATGACAGTGAGGCTTTTCAGAATCAGAAGCATTAAAAATATGTAAAGGAAATTTTTTCTCATAAACCCTTTTCTTTAGCGTCCTAAATAAAAATACCCCTCTTTGCTCTCCTTATAGTT
This sequence comes from Candidatus Schekmanbacteria bacterium RIFCSPLOWO2_02_FULL_38_14, assembly GCA_001790855.1. Lineage (NCBI taxonomy): Bacteria > Candidatus Schekmaniibacteriota > Candidatus Schekmanbacteria bacterium RIFCSPLOWO2_02_FULL_38_14. Next base: position 7,709 of record MGDH01000008.1, read on the forward strand.
TTTCCGGTTGCTGTTTTCTTTTTTTTCAAATTTTTTAAGAATATCAGCAACAAGAAAAGTAGAACCGGTAACGCAGATTAAGTCATTTTTTTCTGAAAGTTTTTGAGCGAGTTCCAGCGCTTTTACCGGGTTTGCCATTGCTATTACCCTGTTATCATCAGCGAAAAAAGTTTCTTTTATCTTTTCAGGGTCAAGTGAGCGCGGATGGTCAGGTTTTGAAAGAATTATGTTTTTTGCCAGAGGCTTCAGGGTTTTTAATATTTCAGCATAGTTTTTGTCAGACAGGGCAGCGTAGACAAAATTAACAGGCATATCTTTCAGGGCATCACTTTTCAGAAATTCACAAAGCTGCAGAATTCCTGAGATGTTATGGGCACAGTCAAAAAGCATTTTTCCGGGGCTTTGGATAAATTCAAGCCTTCCGCGCCAAATTACATTTTTCAATCCTTCTCTGATATTCTGCCTGTTGACTTTATATCTCAACTCGGAAAGCTTCAGGGCTGCAAATACAGCAAGGCTTGCATTCTTTGCCTGATGTTTTCCGCACAGAGGAGTTTTAATATTTTTGAAATCTGCAAGTGGAGAGGTGAAGTCAAAGGATGTTCCATGGAAATCTGTATTTACTGATGAAAAGGAAAAATCTTTTCCGGATAAAAAGATTTTTGACTTTCTATCATCACAAATTTTTTTAAAAAGATTTTGAATATCATCAGATTCCTCAGAAGCGATTAGTGTTCCACAGGGCTTGATTATCCCTGCTTTTTCAATTGCAATTTCTTCCAGGGTTTTTCCAAGGTATTCAGTATGGTCAAGCCCAATATTTGTGATTACTGACAGCAGGGGGTTTGCCACATTTGTTGCATCAAGCCTTCCGCCCATTCCCACTTCAAGGACCGCAATGTCAACCTCTTCCTGCGAGAAATATATTAATGCAACTGCTGTGATGAATTCAAAAAAAGAAAGAGGCTCAGGCAGATTTTTTTTAAGACCGTCAACAAGATTATCCAGTTTCTGGCGGCTTATTTTTTCGCCATTTATCGTGATTCTTTCACGCAGGTCAAAGAGATGAGGCGATGTGTAGAGACCTATTTTATATCCTGATTGCCTGAGAATGCCTGCAAGCATTGAAACTGTTGACCCCTTGCCGTTTGTGCCTGCAACAAGGACAGAATCAAAACTGTCCTGAGGGTTTCCATATACAGAAAGGCTTTTCTTTATGGACGCTAAATCAAGCCTTATTCCCATTTTCCCAAGGCTGTAGAGATATTGTATAGTGTCATCTTTCTTCATAGTTTATAGAAAATTATATGAATTGATATTGGTTGTCAAACTTAAACTTTAGCATAAAAGACTGCTTCCTTTTTAATTAAATAGATGATATTATAAAACATCCATGAGCACAGATTTAACTTTTATTACAAATGAGAAAGACAAAAGTTCACAACTATGAAAAACAAATTAACCAGATGGTTTATAAGCTTTATGGCTTAACAGAGGAAGAAATTAAAATTGTAGAGAATTTTGGTAATAAATAAACTATGGAATACACACCTGAACAATTAGATATTTTAAAACATGACCCTGAAAAACATGCTTGTATTTTAACAGGTCCAGGAACAGGAAAAAGTTTTACAATTATTAGTTATATTGGCAAAGTCCGCGAGCAACACAAAGATAAAAATATAAGACTTCTATAAGAAAAAGGGGACGGTTCTCTTTTTATTTTGAGCGAGTATAAATATCTTACTTTGCACCATGCTAAACTTAACTGTAACTGATAGAGCAGGTGCAGGTTAAAGTAATTTAAAAGGGGAATTAGGTGACGTTGGTGCAGAGAGTGCATTCATTTCTAAGTCCCTTTAATATTTCATCGCAGGATTTATCCACTCCTCCTGAAGAGGCTATTCTGTTAATGCAGGAAGTTGTTACGCCGAGATAGCGTGCATCGCAAAAGCTTTCTCATTGCATCTGACTGCGAGCATCGCTCAGGCAGGTCTGACTGCGGTAACTTTCCGGCACTAAGTCCCATCACTGTTAGTTGTCAAACCTAAAAGAGATTTCTGAAAGAAAAATCATTTTCAGTAAAAAATACAGAGAGTTCTTGACAATGGGGGTTTGGTGAAAATATAATAAAGATAAAATATTTAAAAAAGAAAACAAAATGCTTTTTTCAGAGAAACAAGTTGTCGGACTTGATATAGGGTCAAGTTTAATAAAAGCCTTCCAGATTGCTGAAACCAAAAAAGGGTTCCGGCTTTTAAAATTTGCCGTAAAGGATGTTGTTCCTGATGCAATTGTTGACGGCGCAATAATGGATTCAGCCTCTGTTGTTCAGGCAATCAAAGAAATCTTAAAGGAGATGAAAATAAAAAAATCCTTGGTCTCAACAGCAATTGCAGGTCATTCAGTTATTGTTAAGAGGATAAATGTAAACAAGATGACTGAGGATGAACTTCGTGAGGCAATAAGCCTTGAAGCTGAGCAGTATATCCCCTTTGGCATTGATGACGTTAATATGGACTTTCACATCATTGGAGACTCAAAGGCAATTGAAGGGCAGATGGAGATAATACTTGCTGCTGCAAAAAAGGAACAGATAAATGAATATTCAAACCTGATAAGAGAGACAGGCCTGATGCCGGTGATTGTTGATTTAGCGGCTTTTGCTCTTCAGAACTGCTATGAGGCGAACTATGAGGAGGAAGACGGCAAGACAATTGCCATTGTGAGCATAGGGGCTTCTTCAATTAATACAAATATTTTAAAAAACAGGATTTCCTCATTTGTAAGAGATATTCCGCTGGGAGGGAAACAATATACAGAAGCAATACAGAAGGAACTGCAGCTGAGTTTTTCAGAGGCTGAGAAGCTCAAAAAGAGCAGCAGCCCGCAGGGCGGAGTTCCGCCGGAGATTGAAGGGATTTTAAACGGAGTCAGCGAAGAAATATGCCAGGAAATAAAAAGGTCATTTGATTTTTTCAAAACCCAGACATCAGAAGCTGATGTAGATAAAATTTATCTGTGCGGAGGCTCTTCCAAGGTTTTTGGTTTGGATAAGATTCTTTCATCGAGGATAGGTATTGAAGTAAGCATGCTTGATCCTTTCAGAAGGGTTAAGATTGATGAAAAAAGCAAAGATTTTCAGCTTCTGAAGGAGATAGCCCCAATGTCAGGAATCGGGGTAGGGCTTGCAATAAGAAAGTTTTAAAAGATATGATAAAGATAAACCTTCTCCCATATCCTGAAGAATTAAAAAAAGCCAGGGCAAACACTGAGATTTCTATTTTCTTTGCTGTTTTGCTTGTTATCTGTCTTGGACTTTTTCTTTTTCAGAAAAGCAGGAGAGCGGTTGTAAATCAGCTTATGGCTAATATATCAGAGATAAATGCGAATGTTGACAAGCTGAAGGATGTTGACCCGATACACACCGAAATTATAACTGAAAAAGACAAAGTCAAAGTAAAGCTTGATGCAATAAATGCTGTGACAAAGGCAAAACGCAACCCTATAAAGCATCTTGATGAATTGACAGCAATTACTCCTGATACTGTCTGGCTTGTAAAATTTTCTCTCCACGGAAGCAATATTTCAATGGATTGCAAGTCTATGAGCTATTATGACGTATCAAGATTTTACAACAATATCGTGGATTCAAAATGCTTTAATATAGACAAATTTCCTTCTGTCGCTGAAGGTGAAAAATTCGGAGATAAACCAATTTATCAGTTCAGCCTTTCCTGTATTGCAGAATGGATGGTTTTGGAGGAGCCTGCCCGTGCACCTGAAGACGCAAATAAAAAAGGTAATGCAGTAGCAGGACAAATTCCGCAGGGCAATAAATCTTAGGGGAAAAATGGCAAAGCTATTTGGAAGAGAGCTTAATATAGAGTTTATGACAAGAATGCCGCAGAAACAGAAATTACTCGTCTTTGCAGGAACAATAATACTCATAGTAATTCTTTACCTCTGGCAATGGTATTTTCCAGTGAGAGAAGAAATTACAAACTATGAGAACCAGAAGGTAGAGTTGGAAAAGAAGCTTGAATCGCTCCAGAAGGTTCAAAAAGAGATTGATAAGTTTAAGGCAGAGATAGCGGCATTGACTTCTCAGTATCAGAAGCAGAGCGAGATTCTTCCTCCCGAGGAAGAGTTGCCAACGCTATTAATCTCAATTGCAGACCTTAGCAAGGAAACAGGAGTTATGATAAAGGCTTTTACGCCCGGCGCTCTCCAGAATCTTGGGAATTACCAGGAAATGGGAGTTAATCTCAAGTTATCAGGGAACTTTCATAGTCTTGCGACTTTTATAGACAGGATTGGCAAATTGAAGAGAATAGTCAATGTTGAGAACGTAACGTTCGGAGAGCCTGCCCTGAACAATGGCAAAATTCTGCTTAACTCAGAATGTGATTTAAAGATTTTTTCAAGGCCTTAAAATAAAACTTGGAGATCAGGCTTTAGAATTTAAAGTCTAAATATAGGGATAGGTTTTGCAGTATAATAAAATTACTATAACACTAACTTGCTGGGCTTTTTTTTTATGCGGGTATGTTTTTTCTGCTGAGCAGACTCAGCCCTTAGATTTGAAAAAAGAGGCTCAGAATACAATTAATAAAGCTGAAGAGAATAAAATCTTATATTATTATAATCCAGCAGGGAAAAGAGACCCTTTCAAATCGCCGCTTGATGAAATTAAGGAGCAATCCGCAGTCGTTGAGACAGGAGAGGTTTTGGAAGGGATTAGAAAATTCAGCATCAGCACATTAAGGCTTACAGGGATTATGTCAAAAGGCTCAGATAGTATTGCTATTGTAAAAGCACCTGACGGAAAGAGCTATTCCCTAAAAAAGGATTCAAGGGTTGGGCCAAACGGAACAGTTAGAGAAGTACACAGGGACAAGGTGGTAATAGAAGACAAGTATAGGATTGATGAAAAAGATTATACGGGGAAAACGACGACTAAGACGATTTCAAATAAGATTATTTTATCCCTGCAACAAAAAGAAGGAGGGAAGAATTAAATGCTGCCAAGTCAAACAAGAGTTTTTATATCTGTTTTCTTTTTTACAGCACTACTTGGTTGTGCAATGAAAACTCCAAAGGATGAGATGTCTTCTTTTGGAAAAATTTCTGAAAGAAAATTAATTACGGACATGTCTTTTGAAGATACTCCCACAAACACTATTATCAGATTAAAATCCAATGGTGTTTTGTCTTACAGTTCCTATATTCTTACCAATCCAACAAGAATTGTCATAGATATAAACGACACGATACTTATACCCGGAATAAAAGATGAACTTGAAATAGATAAGGGGCTTGTAAAAAAGGCAAAACTGCGGGAAGAAAAACAGCCTGCGGAGATGACAAGGCTTGAGATTGAAATGGAGGAGATTGCACCGCGCAGGATTGAAATGGCAGGAGAAGACCTGGTTGTGGATATTGAAAACCCGAAAGAGAGTGAAAGCGTAAAGGAGGATTTAGAGGCAATAAAGGAATCTCTTAGAAAAGGAGTTGATGAAAAACTTGGAGAAATTGAAGCAGGAGAAGAGAGTGAAGCAGGTGAAGGGGCTGAATATGCAGAGGAAGAGGAAACTCAGGAGGCAGGGGATGAACCGCAGGTAAAAGAAGAGATGAAATATAAAGGTGAAAAAATATCCTTTGATTTTCAGGATGCCAGCGTTGAAGATGTGATAAGGCTGATTGCAGAAGTCAGCGGAATGAATTTTGTCATAGAGAAGGGAGTTACAGGAAAGATTAATGTAAAACTCAATAAAATTCCCTGGGACCAGGCATTGGATTTGGTTATGAAGATAAATGACCCTCAGCTTGTTACACTGGTTGATGAAGGAATATACAGAATTATGACGCGGGATAAGAGCAAAAAAATGCGGATGGATAAGGCTGAGGAAACCAAGGCAAGAAGAGAGGAGGAAGAGGATGCAGTGGCAATTCTTCCTCTCACGACAAAAACCTTCAGGCTGAGCTATGCCAAGGCAAAGGATATTGAAAATAATGTCAGGAATTTTATGTCCTCAAGAGTGAAAAGCGGAGATGCGCTTATTACCATAGATGATAGGACAAACTCTGTCATAGTAAAGGATGTAGAGAAAAACATCAGAGAGATGGAGGATGTAATCAGTAACCTTGACAAACCGACACCTCAAGTAAAGATTGAGGCAAAGATTGTTGAAGTAGCTGACAAGCTTGAAAGAGCCCTTGGCATCCAGTGGGGGGGAAGGTATATTGCAAGTCCTGTAACAGGAAATGCAACAGACCGCGAATTTCCAAACACAATAAGCCTTGGCGGCGCTCCTATAAATCCTGATACCAAAAGTTTCCTTAATCCCTCACCCGGAAATACCTGGCTTGCCAATTTTCCGGTAGAAAGAGCTGCGTCAGGGATTGGTCTCCTTCTTGGAAATGTAAACAACACACTCAACCTTGAAGTCCGCCTGTCAGCCCTTGAGGCTGAAAACAAGGTAAAAATACTTAACAAGCCTGAGCTTCTTGTTGTTGATAATGAGAAGGCAACAATCCAGGTTGGCAGACAGCTTCCAATGGTCACGGTGGATGAACAGGGAAAGCAGAGCATTGCATGGAAGGATGTGGGCATAATCCTTGAAGTAACACCGCAGATAACCGCAGATAAGAGCATATTTATGAAAGTCAAGGTTGAAAAATCTGAAAGGGGAGAGGAAGTAGCAATAACTACAGGAAAACATTTTTCTATAGATACAACCAAAAGCGAGACAATGGTGATGATAAGGAATGGAGATACAACAGTAATAGGAGGACTTTACTTTACTAGTAAAACAAATTCAAATCAAGGGACTCCGTTTCTGTCAAAGGTTCCAATTCTTGGCAATCTGTTTAAAGGAAGCTCAAAGACTGAAGACAGAAGAGAGCTTCTTATATTTTTGACTCCAAAGATTGTTGAGCAGTATGCTGGCAGTTGAAAAAATGTTTATGGCTTTGATATAGGAGAATATATTATGAAAATACGTTTATTCCTTTTGGCATTGATTATTGTTTCAGTGGGTTTTCTCTTTTCTTCAGATAAGATTGCATATAGCGGTAATAATGAGACAGGGTCTGAGATAAATATTGATGATGTTATTACAAAGGATTTCGGGGAGAATGATGGGTCAAATGTTGATGTTTTCAGAGTCTCGGATTGTGACGGAGATGAAACTACTAACGACCGTGAAGGTTTTTCAGATGTTACTGCTACACTTACGATTTCAAATGCAAGCAGGCCAAATTTTTCTGAGTCAACATCACACCCTGTAAGGATTTACAAATATAAAGTCAGCTTCCAGAAAATCGGAAGCTCGGTAAAAAAAAGCAAGATGCCTGATATAAAGGGTTTTTTAAGAAACATATCTTTTACAGTACCTGCTGGTGATGTTGATGAACCTGCTACTAAGGATTTAAAGGTAACAATATTTTCAAAAGCAATGAAGGAAGCCTTTGCAGACCAGTATATAAAAAAATTTGGAGAGAATCCAAGCGAGACTGGGATTATAAAATATCTTGATTATAATGTAAAAATAAAAATATTTGGCAGAGAAGTTACTGAAGAAAAGAACAGCGCGGGGGCTTCTGGCGAAACCACTATAATCCTCACTGAAGTAAATAACTGCGTAACAAGCGAATAATAATAACAAATAGGAGGGGAAAAAATATGCTCTCTAAATCTAAAAATATAAGTTTCTTTATTATTGCAATTATCTTTTTTATGTCAGGGCTATTTTTCTTTGAAAGCTCTTTGTATGCGCAGACCCAGAAATATATATTGAATCTTAGTGTTAAACCTAAAATCATCAAAGGTGATGGTAGCGATGAAGCGACAATGACCGCAAAGGTAACAAATTTTAAAAAGATTCCTGTTTCAGGCGTAACAGTATTATTTTCAATTATATCGGGAGAAGGAACCCTCTCAGAAGAATCTGCAACTACAGATGATGATGGGATTGCAACCACAAGCCTTACAAGCACAACAGCGGGGAATCTTTATGTGCGGGCAAACATTGAAGATGCCAGATTAAGGGGTAAGAGAGTTGTGAGAATAAGAATCACAAAGTCGCCTACAACAAGTACTTTTAACCTGACTCTTTCAGCAGAGCCCACGAGCATACAGGCAGACGGAGAGAGCGCATCAACCATAAAGGCATTACTGCGCAATAATGTGAATAATCCAGTTGTAGGCGTGCCAGTAACATTTGAAACAACTCAGGGAATAATTACAGGCTTTGCTGTGACAGATACCTCAGGTATTGCAACTGCAACACTTACAAGCGATACTACTGCGGGAACTGTAACTATTACAGCTAAATATAAAGGCACTAGCAAAACTACCACTGTTGAGTTTACTGAGATTACTGAGTCTGTAACTATGACTGTTAAGGCTAATCCAAAAACCATTCAGGCAGACGGAGCCAGCACCTCAACAATAACTGTTCTGTTGCGCAACAGCAAAAACAACCCTGTGCAGGGAGCCACAGTTTCTTTTGAGGCAGACCACGGAGTGATTCCGTCTTCTGCAGTAACAAACAGCTCAGGAGTGGCAACTGTTGCGCTTACAAGCGATGATTTTAATGGCGATGTGACTGTGATTGCAAAGTATAATGATATTGAAAAACCAGTTACAGTTAAGTTTGTTGTTGCAGGGCTTTTTAAGCTGTCGCTTTCCCTTTCAACCAATACAATACCAAGCGATGGCACAACTGCAACCATAACAGCAATCCTTACTGATTCAGCCAACAACCCTATTGTGGGTAAGACAGTTAAATTTTCAAATGCCCTTGATGTTGATGGAGACGGAACAATTTCTGCCGGGGATACTCTTGATTATGCAACTCTATCAGCTTCAACAGGCACTACTGATTCTGACGGAAAGGTAACAGGTATAACTGTTACATCTTCAAATACAGGCACAGTAGTTATAAAGGCTGAGGTTGATGAAGTTGTTGACAATGAAATACTTAAAATTGTTGCGCCATCTGAGGTTAAGAGTGTTGCAGTAACTACTGATGATACAAAAATACTTGTTGGCGGAGAGACAACCACAATTACAGCTACTTTCCAGAATGTACCTTCAGGCACAGCTACTTTTACCACTACTTTAGGTTACTTTACAAGTTCCACAGTAATCCCAATTGATGTCGTAATAAATTCAGGTATTGCAACAGCAACCCTTGCATCAGGGAATAAGACAGGTGTTGCTGAGATAAAGGTTTCAGCGTTGGTAGATGCAACAACAGGTGAAAGGATAGAGGGAAGCGTATTTGTCAAGATTTCTGCAAACACTGCAGCTACAATTGAACTCTCTTCAAGCCCGAATAATATTCCAATAAATGTTGGTGAGTCAACAATAACAGCAAGGGTAAGGGATGCAAGCGGAAACCCGGTTTCAGGAGTGCTTGTAGGGTTTGAAATAGTAAATAGCCCGGGCGGAACAGGTCCAAATGACACAAGCCAGCTTTCTGCTGCCTCTGCTATTACAGATGATGATGGAATTGCAACTGTTACATTTATTGCAGGAGCTTTAGAAACACCAACCTTTAACGGAGTAAGGATTGATGCGTTTTTAACTGATGATACAAGCATTAAAGACACAACATATCTGACAATATCAGGAAAGCCGTCATTCATATCAATAACATATTCTGAAGCTCCAACTATTAATGAAGATGATTCTTTGTCTGTTCCTGTAACAGCGCTTGTATCTGATATCCACGGAAACCCTGTTGCAGACGGAACCCCTGTTTCCTTAGGACTTGTAATCACAAGGCTGGCACGCGCAGGAGATGGAGCAGTTATTGGAGATTTTTCTGGGAGCGAGATTCTTAATTCAGAGGATATAAACCAGAACAGCGCGCTTGATTCAGGCGAGGATATCAATAACAACGGATTCCTTGATTTTATAGAGGATGTAAACGGCAACGGGCTTTTAGATGACGGTGAGGACTTAGACGGAAACAACAAGCTAAACAGGAGTGAAACTCTTGAGGAGGTTGGTGTGCTTATTACTCCGGCTAGTGCCACTACAGAGAATGGGGTTGCTAAAGCAGAGTTGAAGTACGGGCAGAGTCTGATGGAAAAGTATCAAGTTCTGATTACTGCAGAGGCAGGCGGTGTGATAAACAGCCAGTACTTGGTCCTCCCACATACTCTCAGGGAAATACACATAGAAGGCACAACAGACAAAACAAAATTAGTTCCTACTGACCAGACAGCCTTTATTGTTTCAGACACAACTAACAACGCAATTCCTCCTGCAGGTCCTACTGAGCTCACAGCAATACTGATTTCTGCAGGGCGCGTATCCCTTGATTGGACTGATAACAGCAATAATGAAACGGGTTTTGAGATTGAAAGAAGCACAACCTCAGGCTCAGGATTTGTCCAGATTGCAGATAGCTCTGATGTTGGACCAAATACTACAAGCTTTATTGATTCAACTGCATCTGTTGGGACAATATATTTTTACAGGGTAAGGGCTGTTAATACAAATGGCAATTCAAGCTATTCAAACGAGGCATCAACTCTGGCTGTAAAGATAAATCCTCCAAGCAGCCTTGCTGCATATGGTGCTTCATCAAACCAGGTTCTTCTTGTATGGACAGATAACAGCGATAACGAATCAGGATTTATTATTGAGAAGGCATCCTTTGACGGAACTTTTATAAATGCATTTGAAGAAATTGCAAAGGTTGGGAAGGATGTAACCTATTACAGGGATGGAAAAATTTCTCCGGCTTTTACATATTTTTACAGGGTTAAAGCCTTTTCTGAAACAGATGCATCCCTTTACTCCAATGAGGCAAGCCACAGGCTTGCAGCTTTTGCTCCGAGCAATCTTATTGCCACTGTATTCTCTGCAACCCAGAACGACCTCACATGGAATGATAACAGCAGTAATGAAACAGGATTTGAGATTGAAAGAAGTGAAAGTTTCTGGAGCGGTTTTGCCAAAATAGGGACAAACACAGCAAACGATACGACATATTCTGATACAACAGCAGTTGCTAATACTACTTATTATTATCGAGTAAGGGCAACAACATCAGGTGGAGGTGTCTCAGGGTATTCAAATGTAATAAGCCCAACAGGTCCAACAATTAATCCTCCAAGTGGTTTAGTAGCAACCGGATATTACTCTGCTGGACCACCCGTGGTTCGCGGAACAACGCTTACATGGACAGATAACAGCACCAATGAAGTAGGATTTGTTATAGAAGAAAAAACCTTGAATTCACCATATTACACAGAGACACTCTGGGTTCCTGCAACTCTTCCTGCAAGTGGGACAGGGGCAATGACTATTACGGTAGTAGGTCTTTCAGAAGCTTCACAGCATTTCTACCGGATAAGGGCATTTAATGGCTCAACAGTATCAGATTACTCAAATGAGGACGGGGCTGTAGTTCCGTAAATAATTTTTTTCAAAAGGAGAGAGCGGGGATTAAATTTCCCGCTCTCTTTCTATTTTCTCTTTGTTTTCCCTGCCACTAAAATAAACCTTGCAACAAAAGCAGGATTTCCTTTAATATCAGATACACTTGACAGACATTCCTTATAAAATGCTTTGTAAAAGTTATACGATAGTACTTTTTTCTTTCAATTTAATAGAATTTTTTGATATATTATTTCAATAAATAAAATTGATAATAGCATAAAAGAAGGATTGCAAAGAAGATATGCTCCGCTACTTAACATCAGGTGAGTCCCACGGGAAATTAATAAATGCAATTCTTGAAGGAATTCCTTCAGGGCTTGAGCTTTCTGAGGAGGATGTAAACATTGACCTCAGGAGAAGACAGTCAGGCTATGGCAGGGGAGAGAGGATGAAGATAGAGCGGGATGAGGTGGAGATAACCTCAGGAGTCCGTTTTGGAAAAACAATGGGAAGCCCAATTTCCATGATAATCCGCAACAGGGACTGGGAAAACTGGAAGAATGAGATGTCAATAATCAGGCGCAATAAAGGGATAAATATGGTTACAAGACCAAGACCCGGACATGCTGACCTTGCAGGAGGAATCAAGTATAACGAAATAGATTTACGTAATATTTTTGAAAGGTCAAGCGCAAGGGAAACCGCATGCAGGGTGGCTGTTGGGGCTGTTGCAAGAAAAATTCTTGCAGAATTGGGTATAAAAATTTTAAGCCACGTGATAAGCATAGGAAATATTCGGGCGAAAAACATTCCAAGAAACCCTAACTCAATCGTTCACTTGGCAGAGAGATCAGACCTTCGTTGCGCTGATGCAGAAGCTGAAAGGAAAATGAAGGATGTGATAGACAAGGCAAAAAACAAAGGAGATTCAGTAGGGGGGATATTTGAGATAATTGTGATGAATCCTCCTGTTGGTTTAGGAAGCCATACCCAATGGGACAGGAAGCTTGATGGAAAATTAGCCCGGGCTTTAATGAGCATTCAGGCAATAAAAGGAATAGAGACCGGTATGGGTTTTAGAACTGCCGACCTTTTTGGCTCACAGGTCCATGATGAGATATATTACAGGAAAGACAAAAGAGGCTTTTACAGGAAAACAAATAATGCCGGAGGAATCGAAGGCGGAATATCAAACGGAGAGGATATTGTTTTGAGGGCGGCTATGAAACCAATTCCGACATTGTTAACTCCGTTAAGATCAGTTGATATTATTACAAAAAAGCCTTTCAAAGCCTCTGTTGAAAGGTCTGATGTGTGCGCAGTTCCTTCTGCAGCGGTTGTGGGAGAGGCTGTTGTTGCCTTTGAAATGGCTGATGCTGTGCTGGAGAAGTTCGGAGGAGATAGTTTAAAAGAGATGAAAAGAAATTTCAATAATTACAGGGAGTATATTAACAGGCTGTGAGCAGATGAGATTATTTTTAGCTGTTATAATTTTTTTACTTTTGTTACCTCCAAATGTGTCAGCAAATATATATAAGTTTGTTGACGAGGAAGGGATTATTCATTTTATTGACACCTATGATGCAATACCTGAGAAATACAGAGAGAAAAAAGTTGAAGAAGTAGTCAGCAGTGATGAAAAAGTGGATGAAAAAATAAAAGAAAAAAAATCCAAAGAATCTGTTTCAAAGGATTCTAAAGAAAAAGACAAGGCTTTATCTGAACCTGAAAAGAAAAAGACAGAAGCAGAAATAATAAAGGATTGGGATGAAAAAGTATCCAAGCAGAAGGAAAAATTAAAGGAAACAAAAAGAAAGCTTGATGAGGCAGAGAGGTCTAAAAACCGCACCACAAGCTCTTATTCAAGGAAACAATATTCAAATGCTGACAGAAAAGCAGCAGAAGATGACTATGATGCCGCTAAGAAAGATTATGAAAGTATCCAGAAGGAATGGGATGAGCTTGGAGAAAAAGCAAAAAAAGAAGCGCCTTATCCATGGTGGCGCCAGAATTTTTACAAGTAGAATCCTTTCGTTTTTTTATTTTAATCCTGAATATTTCCTCTAAGCCTTAATTCTGTAACCTTTCTATGGTCAGATTTCAAATATATGAGGGATATTATTTGTAAGCACTTTACATCCTGATTCTGTTACATAGACCATATCTTCTATCCTTACGCCTCCAAAACCGGGGATATATATTCCCGGTTCAACTGTGAATACCATTCCCTCTTTGATTTTTTCCTTTACCTTTTTGCTTATTCTTGGTTCCTCGTGAACATCAAGCCCGACCCCGTGTCCCAAGCCATGGCCAAAGTATTTGTCAAAGCCATTTTTTTTTATATAATTTCTTGCTGCATCATCAATTTCTTCACAAGTTTTTCCGGGCTTTATATTTTCTATGGCAATACTCTGGGCATCCCTGACAATGTTATAAATCTGCTGCTGTTTTTTATCTGGTTTTCCAATTATAAAAGTTCTTGTAACATCAGAATGATAACCATTATAGGAACAGCCAAAATCAATTATTACAAATTCTCCCTTTGATATTTTTTTATCTGAAGCAACTCCGTGAGGAAGGGCAGACCTTTTTCCTGATGCAACTATTAAATCAAAAGATAATTTCTGTGCGCCGAGTTTTTTTAGCTGGTATTCAAGTTCAAGAGCTATCTCTCTTTCTTTAAGTTTTTTCCTTAGCATTGGAAGAACAGGCTTTAACCCTTTTTCAAGAATTGAGACTGCTTTCCTTATACATATCATTTCGCCTTCATCTTTTACAATTCTCAGTATTTCAATAACGCCTGTGGTTGGAATGAGTTTAACAGGGGATAAGGCTTTTTTAAAGTTTTTATAAACAGAGAATGGCATATAAGAAGCCTCAAAACCAAGATTTTTAATCCTTTCCTTTTTACAGAAATTTTTAATTGCTTCGTTTTGATTTTTAAATTCTTCGATTTTAAACCCTGAGACTTCTTTTTTAGCCTGTGTTGTGTAACGGAAATCAGTAAAGAAGAAGTTTTTTTTAGGGGACATTATAATAAAACCAGAAGAGCCTGTAAAATTTGAGAGATACCTGACATTGATAAGATTTGTGATAAGTAATCCGTCAAGGGGCGGCTTTATAAAGGACTGTAGGGCTTTGGCACGGGCGGTTGTTTTCACTTATTGTTCCTTCGATGATTTGCTTATGTCCCTAAAAATGTAGAAACAGGTCTTCAGACCTGTTAATCTATTGAATAACTAACACACCTGAAGGTGTGTTTCTACATTTCCTGCTTAATATAAAAGTCGGTATTAAAAAAAACCTTGGCAATTACTATTCTTTCAAAAATTACTTTGATTTAAGATAATCTATTGCAGCGCTGAATGCGAGGATGTAAGACTTGCTTCCAAACCCTGTAATTGTTCCTACTGCAATATCTGAGATTAAAGATTTTTTTCTGAACTCTTCTCTTTTGAAGATGTTAGACAGGTGGGCTTCAATAAACGGGATTTTTGTGGACAGCAAAGCATCCCTGATACAGACAGAGGTATGGGTCAGTCCTCCGGGATTAAGTATTATGAAATCAATCTTTTTTAAGCCTTCCTGTATTGCATCCACAATTTCTCCCTCGTGGTTTGACTGAAAGAATTTAATATTCATTCCAGCCTCTTTGGCGATTTTTGAAAGAGATGAATTGATATCCTTGAGGGTTTCTTTTCCGTAAACCTCAGGCTCTCTTGTTCCTAAAAGATTTAAATTTGGGCCATGGATTACGAGGATGGTTGGCATAGGGTTTGAATCCTTCCTATATTGAGTAAATATATATTTTAAATAATACCAGCAGAGAACCTCTATGTCAAGCAATCTGATTTTTTCTTTACTTCTATCTTGACATCTTAAAACGATAAACTATTAGTATAAAACATTAAACTGAAAAATTAGTCTGTTGAGAAAGAACAGTAATTAGCAAAGGAACGGAAAAGGTAATAAAAAAATGATTATTGTAATGCGGTCTCATGCAAGTGAGGCAGAGATTGATGAGGTTATAAAAAAAATTGAAAAGATGCACTACAAAACTCACATAATCAAGGGGGTTGAAAGAACTGTAATCGGGGCTGTGGGCGATGAAAGGGGAAAAGAGAGACTCCAGTCTCTTGAATCAATGCCGGGGGTTGAAAAGGTTATGCCGATTCTGCAGCCTTATAAGCTTGCGGGCAGAGAATTCAAACACGATGATTCTGTAATAGATGTTGGGAATGTTAGAATTGGCGGCAAGGAAATAGTTGTAATTGCCGGACCCTGTTCTGTTGAAAGCAGGGAGCAGATAATAGAGTCTGCTGAAATTGTAAAAAAGGCAGGAGCAAAGATTCTGCGCGGTGGAGCTTTTAAACCAAGAACCTCTCCTTACAGTTTTCAGGGGCATGAAGAAGAAGGGCTTAAAATGCTTGCTATCGCCAGAGAGAAAACAGGGCTTCCCTTTGTTACAGAGATAATGGATACCGTAGATATTGATACGGTTGCAGATTATGCGGATATGTTGCAGGTAGGTGCAAGGAATGTACAAAATTTTGCCCTTCTTAAAAAACTCGGAAAGATAAAGAAACCGATTCTCCTTAAAAGAGGAATGATGACAACTATTATAGAATTCCTGATGAGTGCGGAATATATATTGTCAGAAGGAAACCCAAATGTCATTTTATGCGAAAGGGGAATAAGGACATTTGAGACAGAAACAAGGAATACCCTCGACTTAAGCGCCATACCTGTTATTAAGAGCAAAAGCCACCTTCCAATTATAGTTGACCCAAGCCATGCTATTGGCAACTGGAAATTTGTAGCGTCAATGTCAAAGGCATCAATTGCGGCTGGAGCTGACGGGCTTTTAATTGAGGTTCATCCAAGGCCTGAAGAGGCTTTTTCTGACGGGGCCCAATCGTTAAAACCTGAGAAGTTTTCAAGACTGATGGAAGAACTCAAGACTTTGATAATAGCCTGCAATAGAGCTTTCTGAAAAACCTGACTCCAACCATTATGAATAACGTCCCACCTCTGTCATTGCGAGCAAAAAGCGAAGCAATCTCGTTTTTTTTGAGATTGCCACGTCGCCTGCCTGCGGTAGGCAGGCTTACGCTCCTCGCAATGACACAAAAGGATAGTTTTTTCAGAGGTATGTAAGAAAAGTGGCTTATGTATCTGAGGCTTTACTGAACCTCTCGCCAGCTTATTATCTTTGGGGGTTGTGGGATTACAGTTTTTGTTGAACCGGGAAGGCCTGGGGGTAGATTATTTGCAAGCGCAGGGACCTGAAATAATGTAGGGCTCTTTATTCCCAAGTTTATATAATTTGATACAAAGGTTCCAGCCACATCATTCTTTTTGGCAGAAACTATTTCATTTTCTGCAAAAAAAGCTGCTGCTACAGTGAGGTCACTGTCAGAATCTTTTAAGGCTATTTCAATTTTATCCTTTGCAACAAATCCGAGTGTTTCTCCACCGGAGGTTGCGAAGGACTTGCTTCCTGAAGGCATGACACTGTTATGAACCTTTACCTTGCCTGAGCCTCCTGTTAAATCAGAATTTGCAAAAATTGTTGAACCAACAGTAGTTGTTCCATTTATAGTGGTAGGGTCAGTGATATAGGTTACAATGGCACCATCAGTTCCGTTTCCAATGTCCAAATTACCATCAACAGTTACTATTCCTTTTACTTGCAAAGTTTTTGAAGAATTGGTCCATGACATTAAATGCTGGTTTCCGTTGGAGTCTGTACGAGTTATAGTGAAATCTCCTGTACTCGTATTTGCAGATACAGTGGTTCCAGAATATTTTGATTCAATCTCACTCTTTTTTGCAGAAAGGGTTGAAGCTGCTCCATTAGTAAAATCTATATCAAGGCTTGGAATATGAAGGGAATTAGTTGTAAGCCAGTTCTCATATGAAACCCCTGAAGATATTTGGTCGCTCAGAGAAGGCATTTTTATCTGGCTTTGGTAAGATACTGGAATTGTATCATTATATACTCCGGATTTATCTGTAAAAACCTGATTAACATCATTAGGGTTCACATAACCATCTGTAATGTACACTCCATCCATTGTATCTTTGTAAGCAGTAGTTGCTTCAGGTGAACCAATCTTGGAGTCTCCTTCAAGCGATACCTTCCCGTGTTTTATCCTCAACACGCTATTCAGGCTCTGTGGAGAAGTTGCAAGGTCAGGTATTTTATCCAGCAAACCACTCACTAACCCATCATAATTATTTCCAATCCTTGCCTTTCCGCCCATCTCCAGTATTTCCAGGTCCACTGCTGTATCTGCATACCCAACTGTTTGCACTCCGCTTGCATTCTCTCCAAGAAGGTGAACAGAGCCGCTGATTATAACCTTTCCTTTAACCATTTTTCCTGCCTGTCCGCTTCCTGAGAAAATAGCATTGTTCCAGACAGAAACATCTTCCGGCATATATCCTTCAACCAAAACCTCAATTACCTTTTTTGCCCCAAACAGAGTGCTGCTTTCAGACCTGATATAAATTCTTCTGTTTGTGTCAACCGCAGGGTCAGGAGTTCCTGCTTCATCATTATCATCCTTTATTTTTATTACATAATTCCCTGATGATAAAAAACTTACCCAAGGATTTAGTGAAGTTGCTCCGGAAAGCAGGGACGTGAAGCTGGCATTTGAATTTGTCCAGCTCATAGTTGTTGTTTTTAGCTGGGCAAGTGCGTGCTGGATTCCGCTTTCAGCTCCATAGAAAGCCTTATTTGCTTCCTCGTGGTTATCGCTGACCTTTAGTTCAACTATATTAATTGTGATGGCAAGTGTAGCAAACAGGGTAAGCACAATCAGAATGACGAGTGAAGCAATTAGCGCTGCACCTTGGTTAGAAATTATAATCTGCTCCTTGAAACTCATAAAACCACCTCATAAGAGTAACCGAGAATCCCTTTTTGTCATTGCGAGCGACCGATAGGGAGCGTGGCAATCTCTTTATTTGCAAGAAAAATTATGAGATTGCTTCGTCGCTATTGCTTCTCGCAATGACATTCTTGATCAGCCTGTCATATGTTTTTCGACATTTTCTATAATTTCATTATATCTTCAAGCCTCAGTAGTTTCTTCTTAATCTCAATTCCAGATGAAAAACCTCCAAGGCTCCTGTCTTCTCTTATTACCCTGTGGCACGGGATTATGACAGGTATCGGATTTTTGCCTACTGCATTGCCAACAGCACGGCAGGCTTTTGGTTTTCCAATTTTTGCCGCAATCAACTTATATGTTGATGTACTGCCATAAGGTATTTCAAGCAATGCATCCCAGACCTTTTTTTCAAATTCTGTCCCGCTTAAAAAATCAAAAGATATAGAAAAGGTTTTCCTTTTCCCCTGAAAATATTCTTTTAGCTGCTTTAGACAATTTTTAAGCAAAGATGTTTCATATTTTTTTTCTATAACTTTCCATGGATTACCGTGAAGAGGTGAAATTGAAATACCACATATACCTTTTTCTGTTCCCTTAATATAAATCTTTCCAATAGTAGAGTTAAAACAGGTAAAATAAATTTTATTCATAATATTTTTTTAAAAACTATTAAAACAACAATTCGTTAAAAATAGAAAGAGGTCTTATTAAAAATGGTACTATATCATCTGACTGAAAATCAAGGTACACTAATTTCTCATCAAAAAAAGAGGCAAAAAAATCTCTTAGGGCTTCAATCCTTGATAAAGAAATATCAGGCCACCATTTGGGAATTCCTCTTAATCTTAAGAAAAGGTTTAAAAGATCACCCCAAAAAAATCTTCCCTTAAGACCTACCTTGTAAAATGTCTCTGAAGAGTCTACAGGCATATCATTGACGCTTTTGAAATATAAGAATGGCATGTCCACTCCTGAAAAGATAGAGAGAGGAAGAGAGCCCCAGAATCTTCCATTAATCTCAAGAAGATAAATTTCTCCATCTTTCCCTGTTTTGAACTCAAGCATGGCAGGGCCTGACCATTCAAGGGCTCTCATCAGAGGTAAAGCCTGAGTTTTCAAGGTATCATTTAGAGCTATGCTTTCTGCCAATGCACTTGGTCCTCCTATTGGCCTTGTCTGCCTTATCCGTTTATAGGCAAAAAGAGCAATTGGATTGCCATTCTTGAAGATTCCAGATATTCCAATGATTGTTCCTGCAATAAACTCCTGAACCAGGAGTTTATGAAGCCTTGTCTGAAAAACTTTAAGTTTTGATAATAATTCCTCTTCAGAATTTGAATAAATCGTATTACTTCCCCCAATGACTCTGTCTCCGATAATATCCGCACTGCAGCAAGCCTTTATCGCCACAGGGAAATTAATCCCTGCATTTTGAAGCAAATTTGATTGCCATTGATCATTATTCAGGAATATTGTTTTAGGTGTTTTAATGCCAAGGCTCTGGGCAAGTTTCTGGGTCTCAAATTTATTCATTGCGGTTTTGATATGCTTATCCTGAGCCAGAAAAGTCTTTGCCTTTAAGTCTGCCCTGTGCTCTGAGATTACTATGAGAGTCTTATCAGCTACTGGAATCAACATATCAGGAGAATAATTATCAATTGCTTTCTTTATATCTTTTAAGAATCTCTCTATGCTTTTCTTCGGGCTTGTATAGATAAACTTTTTCGCCACAGATTTTGAATAAAAACTCATATCTGTGGCTCTTTCTCCGCCAACTATTATTTCAAACCCTTTTCTTGCCAATGATCTGGCGACAGAGAGAGTCGCATAGGTGTTTGCATCAGTCAGTATTATTTTTTTCATGGCTTTTATTTGTAGTTGCAAAACATCCTGTTATAAATTAGATTTAATTATCTCAGATTAAGGTCTATTTTCCAAATATAAAATTTATCTCTTTTTATGAATCACTCTAACAGGCTTATAAAAAATATTCTTAGCAATTATGCAGGAGTTCTGATTCCTTCAGCAATCCTTCTCTTCCTTACACCATTCATGATTAAGAAACTTGGAGTTGCGGCATACGGAATCTGGATTGTTGCAAACTCTCTCAAATCCTATTTTCAGGTCATGGAGCTTGGCATCAGAACTTCAGTAATAAAGTTTATATCACAATACCATGCAGCAGATGAGAAAAAGAAAATTGAAGAACTCCTGTCCACTTCATTTTATGTGTTTTTGCTAATAGGAATAATCTCACTATTTGCATTAAAAATTATTGCCAATTTTTCTCCTGACATTTTTAAAATCCCTCCTGATTTTTCTCAGACAATAAAAACCATCATTGGTATTTTTGGGATAAATGTGGCTATTGTGTTTTTAAACAGAATCCTTGAAGGAGCTCTTGTGGGACTTCAAAGGTATGACCTCATAAGCCTCCTCAATATCCTCTCAGAAGCCCTGAATGCTGTATTGACGGTTTTGCTGCTCTTGTCAGGGTTTGGCATCATCTCTCTTGCTCTTCTCAGCCTGTTTGTAAGTGTTTCAGTTTTTTTTATACAATTAACTATCCTGAAAGCATATTATGGCTTTGGGATTAAACTCAGCAGATTCAGATGGCAAACTATTAAAAGCATCCTCGATTTCAGTTTTTTCTCTTTTATCCTGGAAATTGCTTCCAAAGTAACAGCCAAGATGGATAGCCTCATAATCGGGATATTCATGCCTGTAGCTGCAATAACTAATTATATAATCGGGGTGAAACTGGCAAGTATTGCTGAAAAGCTGACAGATCCCATGGTTGATATCTTCTTTCCCTTTTCCTCAGAGCTTTCAGCAAATAGAGACAGGGAGGGTCTTCAGAGATTATTGATCGAAGGCACAAGGAGTTCAGCCCTCATTGCCTTTCCACTGGTAGCGTTCCTTTTTTTATCAGACAGGGCTGCAGTAGCTTTATGGGTTGGAAAGGAATACCATAAAAGCGTTATAATACTTGATATATTTCTGATGATATCTGTATTTACAACTCTTGAGGCAACTGCAAGCAGAATTTTACTCGGGATTGGAAAATTGAGGTTTACCGCAGCAGTGTCCATTATTAGCACTCTTGTCAATCTGTTTTTAAGCCTGATTCTGATAAAATCCTTAGGCCTCAAAGGGGTTGCTCTTGGAACTTTAATCCCGCTTTCTATAAGCAGTTTATTTTTAGTAATCCCTTATACCTGTGCCATGATAAACCTGTCTGTAAAAGAGTTAATCAAGCGTTCCTTGATCCCACCGCTAATACCAATTGTTCCTGTTTTTTTCTTCCTGATTTTTTTAAATAACCTTTTAGGCCTTGAAGGCATTAATAAACTTTTTGTGAATGCCGCAGTAATATTCCCTTTTTATTTTATTATATTTTTTAAATTCTGCCTGTCAGGAGAAGAAAGAGGTTTTTATGCAGATATGCTCAGGGATTTTTTGAAAGGAAAGAGAATTTTCAGGTTCTTTTCAGGAGAAGGTTTTTAAAATATTTTTTGATGCAAACCCCAGTTTTGACTTTAGATAAAAATTCCAGAAACCCATCGGACCTGAATATCTCTACCCTTTTTAATTCAAAAAAATCATCCTGTGGTTTTACCATGCCCTGTTTTACAGAAAAGGCTGCTAAATACCCTGCCTCTTTTGCAACTCTTTTTGCTTCCTCATCGTATTTGCCATAGGGGTATGAAAAGAACCTTACTTCTTTACCAAGCTCTTTCTCTATTATTTGTTTAGAAAGAGTTATTTCTCTGAAGAGTTCTTTTTCAGAGAGCCTGTTGAGTTTTTTATGGGTCAGGGAATGAGATTCAAATTGTATGGTTTCTTCTTTTACCATACGAATATTATCAAATGATGCAAGAGGGTAAAGCGAGTCTTTATATTTTTCATCCCAGTCATTCCTTTTACCTGCTTTTTCCGCAACTATAAAAAATGTAGCTTCAATCCTGTACTTCGCTAAAACTGGCAGGGTATTCTCAAGAGTCTCCTTAAAGCCGTCATCAAAGGTGATGGCTACAGGCTTTGCGGGAAGAGGTTCTCCATTTTTCAAGAACTCAATGAGTTTATTCAGCGAAATGGAATTAAACCCACTTTGCTTTAGATAAAGCATCTGCTTTCTGAAAGATTCTCCGGGAATCGAGTATTCCTTAAGGTCCAAACCCCTTCCTTCTCCTATCCGATGATAGGCTAAAATGGGTATCATATTATTCTTGTATCTTAAAAGGTTATCTCCATTTTTTTCTGCCTCATTCTTTACACCTATCCAGAATGAATAGTCTAAGATAAACCTCAAAAGGGGAAAGCGGAAAAAACTTAACGGTAAGTGAATAGTTAAATTTATAAGCTCAAGTATAACTTTCAATAGAAAAGAACTATCATCAAGCCTTAATAGAAACTCCCTTAGTATCCTCTTTAGAAATGGACCTTTATGATATTTACCAAGATCATATTTCCAGATAGATTCAGGATGTTTTTTGCGCATAAGAACTGCAGCTCTTCCCTGACAGTGTGCTTTGGCAATGCTTTCTTTGAAACCTTTCTGATAGAGGTGATAACCGATTGCTTTGGGATTAAAGATGAATCTTCCTCCTGCTTTTTCAAAACGATATGCAAATTCTCCATCCTCATTTGCAATCCTTCCTAACTCATCATCAAACATTCCGAGTTCTAAAAAAATATTTTTTCTGATTGAAAAATTTCCACCCCTTACATCATTTGCACTAACAGTTTCATGATGCGTTGCCATTCGTTCGTATTCTCTTTTAAAAGAATATTCAAAAAAAGATGCCATTGGCTCCTTCAGAATACTCTCATCACTCCTTATATATCCTATTACTGCTTTTTTTCCTTTTTCTAAAGTATGGGATAAAAGATGTTCTTTTATTAATTCACTTGAAGCAACTATATCATCATCAAGGAAAAGAAGTATTTCTCCCTGAGCTTGAGTTGCTCCATGATTCCGTGCAGCGGAAAGTCCGGCATTCTTCTGTCTAACAAATTTGAAGTTATAAGAAGTTTTAATGGTGTTTAAAATCAAAGAGGTATCATCTGTGGAGCCATCATCTACAACTATTATTTCATAATCACACTTTTCCTGAGTTTGACCTAAAAGAGAATTTAAGATTTTTTTTAGGAACTGACTGCGGTTATAAGTCGGTATAATAACGCTTATTTTTATTGGCACTTTTCAAACTCCATTAATCAGATTAATAAAACTCTCTTTACTTCCGCAAGCTTTTCTTAGCCCCTTTAAATAGTAAAATTCCCTTGTCAGAACCTGTATTTTCCCAAACAGGGTCCCCTTTAGCCCCATCTTTAATGCTATTTGCATGAGGCTTTTTAAAAAATAAAAGTTTATGGATAAAAAATCTGGAAGTGATATAAAAAGTTTTTTAAAAAACATTATCTTTTTTGAATTCTGATAATATTTGGAAAACCTCAGTTGTTGTTTCATCTCACCATGCTTTAAATAGAATTTCAAATCAGCCTTGCCAACTGAAAAGAAATCCTCACAGTATTTTTTGAAATCCTTGTCATAATATTGATAACCTAAGGCTTTCGGGTTATATACAGGCGATACTCCTGATTTGAGAAGTCTTAAGGCAAGTTCCCTGTCCTCCTCTCCATAAGAATTGAATGTTTCATCAAATCCTCCTAACCTTAAAAATAACTTTTTGTCAATGGAAGCATTGGCAAAATATATATCTTTAAAGGAAAATTTATATCCTTCTTTTTCAAGTTTTGAAAATTGCTCATCTGACCATTTCTCCAAACCTGCTTTTAAGAAATTTTCAGGAGAGGAGGGATGTACTCCGATCTTTCCAAGGAGTATCATAGGTTCCTTGCGCTTATGCTGTGCATGCTCTGACAGGAGTTCTTTATCTGCTATTATATCATCATCAAGAAAGAGGGCTATTTTTCCTATTGCCTCCTTTGCTCCCTTATTTCGTGCTGAGGAGGCACCACTATTTTTCTGGTATAGAAACTTTAATCTAAAATCAGGAGAAAATTTGGCAAGTATCTCCATGGTATTATCAGTTGAGCCGTCAACTACTACAATTACCTCAAAAAGTTCTTTTCGGTATGTCTGCAGAGCGAGTGCTTCAAGAGAGGATAAGAGTATTTTCCCCCTGTTATAGGTAATTATCACCACAGACAGTAACGGTTCGGTTTTCAGGTCTGACATGGAGTTCATTTTTTTAAAAGTTGTAAAATCCTTTTTAACATATTATTATATTTTCAACTCTAATATTTCTTAAAAAATCATGTTTAATGTTGTTTCAGAAGAAGATATTTACCTCCACTTTGAAAAATTCTTTGCTGACAGAGAAGTACTCAGGAAGAGGATAAAAAACTGGATTCCTGAAAATTGTAACATCCTTCTTGACCTTGGCTGCAAGAACGGAGCTATTACCTATTCTTATTCCAATAGCTCTCAGCGGGTCATAGGCATTGATAAAAACTATAAATACCTCTCATCAATTGACAGGAAATATCCTGATATAACCTTTATCAATGGTGATGCCTCTTCTCTTCCGTTTAAAGACTCCTGCGCAGAGGTTATTGTATCAACTGAAATTCTACAATATATTCCGAAAATTGAAAAGATATTTTATGAGGCTTACAGAGTTTTAAAACCCGGAGGCATTTTCATTATTTCTTTACCTCAAAAAGGAATTCTTTCCAAATACTTAAAAATTTTAACTTACGATAATTTGAGAACTTATTTTAGAAAGGAAGGTAAAAATTCCAGAAAAGAGTTAAACTTTCATTTGCACTCTTTTAAAGATATTGAAAATCTCTCAAGAGATATGTTTAATGTTAAGGTGCATGAAGAAAAAGGGTTTCTGCTTTATCCGATTTCCTATGTCTTTATTGAGGTGTTAACCTGGTTAACCTCTGTGCTTTTGCCGGATACTAAAAAACAGGAAAGGAGTTTAATAATATTCTTATACAGTAAATTGTTATTTTCTTCCTTCAGACTTCTCTTCTGGTTCATTGGACTTTTGATGATTATTGATTCAAATTTAAGTTTCTGGAAATTTTCATATTCTCTCATCGTTTCGTTACAGAAAATATTGCCAGAAAAAGCTGGAGATTAAGAGGATAAATTGAAACTGAATCTTAAATATTTAAAGGGATTTATTGGATATAAACTTTTTGATGGAAAGGCTTTGCCTCCCTCATCCATCTCCTTTAATCTTACATCTAAATGCAATTTAAAATGTGAGATGTGCTGGCAATATAGAGATGGAGGAATTTTCAAAAAAGAATCTCCTCTGCTTTTGGAAGGAGAGATGGAATTTCAAGATTTGAAAAAAGTTGTAGACGATATTTCAGGTTCTTTAAAAAATATAACGCTCTGGGGTGGTGAGCCAATGCTTCACCCTGACTTTGCTCAATTTACAGGTTATATAAAAGAGAAAGAGAAATACTTAAATATAATTACTAATGGTTCCCTTCTTAAAAGATTTGCAAAATCTTTAGTAGAAATGAAAGTCAATAACATAGTAGTTTCTATTGATGGCCCTCAGGAAATTCATGACGAAATCAGAGGAGTCAAGGGGAGTTATCAAAGGACAATAGAGGGAATTGAGACAATCAAGGATTTTAAATATAATTATAGCGAAAACCTCCCAAGAATTGAGATAAACTTTACTATTTCAGATTTAAACTTTGACAGGGTTGCTGATACTGTAAAGATTCTTCAAGGGTTAAATATCAATTCCATAACCATTTCCCATCTCTGGTTTGCTGATAAAGATATGTATGAGAAAAATGAAAAAATTTTTAAAGATGAATTAAAAACAAGCTCTCCCTATTTTCATGCTTTTATCCGGGAAACTTCAGGGGTTAATTTAAAAATCTTAACTTCTGAAATAGCCAAGGTCAAAGAGACAAGATGGAAAATTCCTATTATATTTCTGCCAGATTTAGATAACAAAGAGATTTTTCAATATTACAGCAATCCCGGGAATAGCTTCAGGTTCATATACTGCCTTGTTCCATGGAGAACTGCATGTGTTCTTCCCAACGGGGATTTAACTCCCTGCGGTGACAGGCCTGATTTCATTGTGGGAAATCTTAGAAAAGAAAGGTTCAGCCAGTTATGGAATAATGAAAAGTTCAGGTCATATAGAAGAGCATTGAAAGGACACAAACTTTTTCCTATGTGCAAGCGCTGCTGTGAGTTGTTTCTCCAATGAAAAAAATATCTATAATAATAGCAACAAAAAACAGACCTCATCTTCTGAAAGAATCTCTTTCTTCAATTATCTCTAATACTATCCTGCCTGATGAGATGATTGTTGTGGACCAGGGAGACGGAAGCATGGCAGGGGATATAGTTGAGGCTCTCAAAATAAATTATAAGAACCTGCTTTATTTTAAAGATTCCCGTGTTGGAAAGTCAAAGGCATTAAATTTTGGAATCAGAAAGAGCAGAGGAGATATTATTGGCTTTACAGATGATGACTGTATAGTTTCAAAGGAATGGATTTCAAGCTTCAGGGCAGAGGCTGAAAGTTCTCCTGATTTTTCCGCTATTACGGGCAGGACTCTGGCTGAACAGGGATTTGAAACAAAAGAATTCTTAAATCTTGTAAGATCAGAGAAAAGAAAGGAGGCTGTGGCTCGCAAAAACCCGTGGGAAATAGGGTGCTCTGGGTGTAATATGTTTATCAAAAAAGAATTTCTGGTTAATATAGACTATTTTGATGAAGATTTTGGAAGTGGCGCCCGCTTTAAAGCTGCTGATGACGGAGATATAATTTACAGAATTCTCAGGGCAAAGGGAAAGGTCATCTATTCCCCAAGAGTCATTGTCTATCACAAGGCATGGCGTGAAAGGGAGGATAACATCAGACTGAGGTCTAACTATGCCTTCAGCCTTGGTGCATTTGCAGGAAAATACCTTTTCATGGGAGATGTCTATCCATGCTGGTTTGTTTTTTGTAAATTTCTGCAAAAAGCCAGAAGACTTGCAATAGGGTTTTTGGTTTTTGATAAAAACAGAATTTCAGATGGCTATTCTCATCTGAAGGGAATAGCCATAGGGTTTTTAAAAATATTGCTTTATAATTTTAAAAATGGAAGAAAAAATATCAGTAATTATCTGTACAAAAAATAGACCCGATGCTTTGGGTGTATGCCTGGATTCTATACTTGCCAATACACTTCTTCCCTTTGAAATTCTTGTTATAGACCAGAGTGAATTTCCGGATTCTAAGGAAATAGTCAGAAAGCTTGGAGGAAGGACTCTGCCTGTAATTCATATGGAAAACCACCTAAGAGGAGTTTCATCTTCAAAAAACCTTGGCATAAAATATAGCCATGGAAACATTATTGCCTTTACTGATGATGACTGCATAGCTTCAAAAAACTGGATTAAAAATGCAGTAAAGGAATTTTCAATGAATCAGAAAATCCACTGTATTGTCGGCAGGGTACTCCATCAGAGTACCATGGATGAAAGTATGGTATCAGAGGATGGAATGGAAGGACAGTTATTCCATGACAGAGTAAATCCCTGGGAAATAGGACCTTCAGGGGGAAATTTATTTATCAGGAAGACTGTTTTTGATAAAATTGGAATATTTGACCCCCTTTTTGGACCAGGAGAAATCTTTAAAAGCGCAGAGGATGCTGATATCATTTACAGGATATGTAAAGCTAAGATTGTTATAAAATTTTCACCCTCTGTAGTAATTGCCCATAACAGGCCGAGAAGCGGAGAGGCAAATGATGAAAGGATATTTCACTATGGTACGGGTCTTGGTGCTTTCGCGTTAAAGCATGTCTCATTTAATGACCTTCTTCCATTGAGAATATTTTTAATTAGATTTTTAACAGAACTAATAAGGACTTTAACAGGAGCTTTGCTATTGAAAAAAGAAATGGCAAAAACGGGATATTTGTGGGTTAAAGGATTTACACATGGCTTTCAGTTATTTCTGAAAGAAAGGAGAAAATGAAAGAACAAAAGCACATCACAATTACAGTAATTATACTCCATGGACATCCAAAAGGAATGCTCATAAAGTCCCTTGAATCTGTATTCAAGTCAACTCACAAAAGCTTAAAAATTGCAGTTATAGATAACGGTTCAAAAGATGAGTCATTAGGATTAATACAGAAGAATTTCTCTTCTGTTCAAATCCTCTCTTCAAGTAAAAATCTTGGAATTGCATCAGGAAGGAATTTGGGTTTGAGCAGATTATTAGATACAGAAACTGACTATTTTTTTTTAATGGATAGCGATATCATACTTCATGAGGAATGCCTTGAGGAATTATTAAAGGTGATGACATCTGATAGCAGGATTGGTATTACTGCTCCTGTCATTTTTAAAGAAGATGGCAGATTCCTTTCTCTTGGAGGGAGGTATATTAAATTTATGAGCCAGCCATTTTTGTTAGGTTATGGAAAAAAAAATTCAAAGAAGAGGATAAACTTTTTCAAAAAAGAAACTGACTATGTTACAGGGGCAATTTCACTCATAAGAAAAGATGTTTTTAAAAAAGCAGGGATATTTGATTCAAGGTTTGATCCATACGGGTTTGAGGATATAGACTGGTCAATAAGGGTAAAAAAAGCAGGGTATAATATTTTAATTGCAGGGAAAGCCTTTGCAACTCATAAAGGAGAATTTTCTTTCTTTAATCAAACTCCGGAAAAATTATATGAGACTACAAAGAAAAGATTCTTTTTAGCAAGGAAACATCTTCCAAATCTATTATTCTTTCTGGTGTTTTTACCGTTCTTTTTTTTGCGTGGAGTTCTTCTGACAACTATTATATATTTATTTAAGGGAAAATTAAACCTCATCAGAGCAACTGCTAAAGGAATGGCTCATGGTCTTGGAAAATTTTAGCAAAACCCAAAATAACTCTAAGTATCTGTTCATAATTGCTTTTGTTATATTTCTAATTTCCCTTTCCTCATTATACTTTACCCTTTCAGATATAGGAGCCGTTGTTGATGAAATAGGAACATACAGAAAGTCCTCAGTTTCTTTTGTCAACTGGATTGAAGTTGCTTTAAATGCTATCTTTAATGGAGACTTCAGCAGTTTCATCAGTAAGGAAGTAGTTGAGAAATATTTCCCAGATAAATATTTTTACCATCCACCTTTTTCAAATTTTCTTAGCGGCATAACATGGTATATTTTTCATGACTCTTTAGGAGAGTTCAAAGCATATCGTCTTGCACCTGCTATTCTATTTTCTATTTCCACATCCCTTCTTTTTCTCTGTGTTGCAAAGTACTATAGTGTTTTAGCCGGTATATTTACCTCTCTATCTTTTATATTTATACCACCTGTGTTTGGATATGCTCATTTATTTACCATAGATAGCCCTATTGCAATTATGTGGTTTTTAACTGCTTACTGCTTTTTAAGGGGAATTGAAAGCCCCATGTGGAGTGTTATTCTGGGAATTGTATGGGGTTTGAGCTTGAACACTAAAGTGCATGCCTATTTTATTCCTGTATCACTTTTTCTGTGGAGTTTCATATTTGCCAAGAAAAAATTTCAAAACAATTTTTTTTCAATGTTTTTTATAAGTCCGGTTGTTCTCTACCTGACTAACCCTTTTTTCTGGTATGATTTTGTTCACAAGTTTTTTATTTTTTTCAGAAAAATGACAACGAGAGAAACTTTTGAATTCATCCCTACTTCTTTTTTGGAAAGTATCTACGACTTTTCTCTCCCCTGGTATTATCCATTTTATATGGTATTGATAACAATCCCGCCATTGATTGTAATATTTTTTCTTTCAGGCACTTTAATTTCT
The DNA here is from genome assembly GCA_001790855.1 of Candidatus Schekmanbacteria bacterium RIFCSPLOWO2_02_FULL_38_14. Lineage (NCBI taxonomy): Bacteria > Candidatus Schekmaniibacteriota > Candidatus Schekmanbacteria bacterium RIFCSPLOWO2_02_FULL_38_14. The sequence continues at coordinate 37,828 of MGDH01000008.1, forward strand.
TTAGGCAGAGAACCTTTTTCTCTTCTTAAAAAAGATAAAGAAGAATCGGGTATTGGTTCTTTCTTTATTTTGAATGCTCTCGTTCCTTTGATTCTGACTGCCCTGCCTGTAACCCCTGATTATGACGGAGTAAGGCTTTTTTTGCCAGCATATTACTTTCTCGCTGCCCTTGCTGGAGTTGGTTTTTATTATTTGGAAGGGGCGATATTGAGATTCAATCATGGGAGAATGGCATCTGTTGTGATTCTGCTGATATGCCTTTTGCCTTCAATCTATTCTCTTATCTCCATCCATCCTTTTGAGCTTTCCTATTACAACAGCTTTATTGGAGGGGTAAAAGGCGCTACAGAGTCAGGATTTGAGACCACTTACTGGAATGATGCTTTTACACCAAGGGTTGCTTCAGACTTTAACCAGTTATTTAAAGGGAAAATCTTTTCTAAAAGAAATGGTTTGTATATGAGTTTTGATTATTACCATAGCTTGGGTATTCTGAGAAAAGACATAAAATATTCTGAAGCAGATTATGATTATTATATTTTGTATTTCAGGCAGGGGTGGTTTAATGAAGAAGATTGGATGTATGCAAAATATATGAGTCCTGTGTATACTGCGGAGGTTGAAAGAACTCCGTTGATTTCTATTTACAAACCCATCCCTTTTTTGGCCATGCAGATTTCCTCCCTGAATTCAAATATCCCCTTTATGAAGAGGAATTTCGTAGGAGTGTTAAATTGCCTTCTTAAGGTTTCTAAACGAGGTATCTATAAGTTTGGTATACTTTCAGACGGAGAATTCAGTTTATCAATAGATGGATACAAAATTCTAAGCCATGGTTCTGTAGGAAAAAAATCTTTCAAAGAAAAAGAGGTTAATTTAGCCACAGGGTTTCATACCTTGGATATAGAGAGCAGAGATTTAAACAATTTTTATTTAGCATGGCTTACTCCTGATGGCTCAAAAGGACTTATAGGGCAGAAGAATCTTTTAGCTGTTAAAGCCATCCCTCATTCATATACCAGGCAATAGTTTCCTTTATTCCTGCTTCAATACCTGTTTTTGGGTAATATCCAAGCTCTCTTTTGGCTTTTTCAATGTTGGTATAGTGAGACTTTGTAAAAAACATAAGCCTTCTTCTTGTAAGGAGTGGAGCAGTTTTTAAAAGCCCTGAGATTTTTTCAAGGCTATATGCCATCAGGTAGAAGAGAGAATAGGGAATGAGAGGAGTTTTAAAAACCCTCCTTCTAAGATTTTTTGCTATTGTTTCAAACAAGACCTTGACACTGACTTCCTCAGGTCCGCCAATATTATAAATTGAAACACCATTTTGTTTCATTAAAGAAGCCAGCACTATTCCTTCAGCAGCATCATCAATATATGTTGGGAGAAAAACAGCTTCCCCTTTTCCGGGAATAAAAGCCATGCTCTTCATGATTGTATTAAAGAGAGGGAGTTTCTGCCTATCACCGGGTCCATAGACAAAGTCAGGTCTTACTATGGTAAGAGGAAGCCTTGACTCTTTTGAGGTTTTAATGAGAAATTCCTCTGCTCTGATTTTCGAGCCCTCATATGCACCCCGCGCTGAATACTCCTCTTCCTCTGTCACAGGATAATTCTTCCCTATCCCGCACACACCGGGGGTACTGCAAAATACGAAATGTTTTACTTTTTCTTTTAATGCCTCTAAAATTAAATTTTTAGTCCCTGTAAAATTTACTTTATAGAGCTCTGCTGGAGTTGTATTCCAGTCTTCCATCTTCCCTGCCAAGTGAATCACAATGTCTATCTCTTCAGCAGAACCCTTCAGAGAATCCGCATCAGTAACATCACCTGTTCTGAAAGAGATTTTCCCCAAACTCTCCCTGAGCCTGTTTTTTGTTCTTGAAAGGATTACTACTTCATGACAGGAGCCAGCCAGCTTTTCTGCCACTCTGTTTCCAATAAAACCTGAACCACCGGTTACTAATATCCTGCTCATTTTTTATAGAGGCTTTAAAATAACTTTTTCTATTAGAAGATTCTTTTTGGAGACTTTTTCCCTTTTTCCATCAGGTTTTTCCCAGAATAGACCTGATGGAAAAATACTGTTTCTGGAAATTTTAACAGATATATTTATAAAATGATATCCTGTGTCAAACATTATCCCTTTTTTATAAAAGCTTGAATTGTTTATTCCTCCATCTGGCTGGAAAATTTTCTTTTCGTCTATTTCCATCTCTAATCCCTCTCCAGAAAAAGCTAAAATATAGTTTCCATTTTGTGATATTTTCAGCAATCCTTTCACTTCAAGAGACCATTTTTCATTCTTATCCCTTTTTGAGAAAAGCTCTGTCAAAATATCTTCCCTGAAAAAAGGAGTTTTTTCGCTTGGTAAAAAAGAAGCAAGGGTTGAATCCTCGGTTACGTAATAGAGAACTCCTTTTTTATTTTCTCCATTCCATTCCATAATTGGATAAAGATAAGGATATTTGGATTTGTGGTAAAGGAGTGTTTCCAGTTGAGGCCTGGACTTCATCTCCAGATTGCTGAAATAAATAAAGCTTGCTTTCTTTTTTAAAGCAAACTTTACCAGTTCATCAACTGAGGACACTAAAGGGATTTCCCTATATCTTACACCCCCATAAAAAGTTATATTAGGAGAACGGCAGATGAGTAGATTATCTTCATGTGAGATAAATTTTAGAAAGTCTCCAAAATAAAGAATTTCTGTTGGAAGCCATGATGCTCTCTTTTGATTAAAAGCTATTGCATCTTTAGAAGAGTAGATAATAAGAAGCAGAAAAGCTATTATCCTTAGAAATAAAAAGGATTTTTCGCTCAAGTGTTTGTTAAAAACATTTAAGAAAAGATGAGCTGCAAAATAGATAAAAAATGGAATAAGGAAAATAAAATATCTGTCTTCATAATGGATAAAAAGCATAATTAAATAGTAGCTTGCAGCAAATAGGAAAATAAATATCTCTTTTTTTGAGAGTTTGCCACCAATTGCTCCAATAAGAAAGTATGCTATTCCTAAAACTGTGACGTACTTTAAAGATTGAGAAAAGAGCAGTGAATTTATCTGATTGTTAAAATGAGAAAAAAAATGTTCGAGGAGTTTGTATGAAAAGGATACAGGATTATAAAAAAAAACATCTGATGCTGAATGAAAATTATCTGCCAGGTATTGCCAGTAAAAGTCCTTATTAATATATCCTTCATATATAAAATCATAAGCGAGATTTCTGTAGGAGCGGTTAAAAAAGGGATTACCCGTTTTAAGATATAAAAAGATATGCCATGGGGCTATTGTCAAGAAAAAGGAGGCAAGATAGAAGCTGAGCTTCTTGGTTTTTTCCCTGAATCCTTCCTTTTCTTCATCCAGAAAGAAGAGATATAGAATTACAGGGAGGAGAAGAAAAATTCCATTATATCTTGTGAAATATGCATAGCCTGAGAAAAAACCTGCGAGTAAAAGACGATAGGTTTTTGAAACCTTCTCCGTGCAGAGAGAATTTATTGCTGCAAAAACAAGAAAGAGAAAAAACATGTCAGTTCCAACTGTATAGCTTGAAATAATGAAAAAATTATTTGCCATGGTTCCTAAAATTATTAAAATTCCTGTTAATGGATTAAAGGAGCTGGAGAAGATTTTGTAGATTAAAAACAGAGAAAGGGCTGAGAAGATTACAGAAATGATTTTCCCTGATACAAAAATATCTCCTGTTGCAAAAGTAACCAAAGCTAAAATAAAATGATACCCTATCCCTTTTAAATCATAAAATTCTATTGACCAGAGGTTACCATTTAAAATTTTTTTTGCATCAGGTGCATACCAGTTATAAAAATCATGCTCTACATTCATTTGCTGACCAACAGGATAGTGGTAGTATGAATAGGTTGCTATTAATAAAAAATAGATTAATATGAAAGCTAAAGCTATAAAGTTAAAAAATTTTGTTGAAAACAGGGGGATAGTTTTTCTGTGATTTTTATCCATATTTAGGTGATACCCAAGATTTTTCAAAGTTATCAGAGGCATTAGTATTTGTCAAATAGGCAGGAGGAGGAAAAGTGAAAGGCTTTTCCCATTTACCATTTAAGTTTTTAAATTACAGGCTTTCAAGAGCAGGGCTTCTGTCTCCATCTCTTCCAATAAATCTTACCTTTTCAGTAACAAACATGTGTCAGTCAAGGTGCAGGACATGCAATATATGGAAAATCTCAAGTAACCGGAAATCATATGACACTGAAGAGCTTGAGCTTTCTGAAATAGAAAAGATTTTTAGATCAATGGGAAAAATATTCTTTTTTAATATAAGTGGTGGGTGCCCATTCCTGAGAAAAGACATGCCTGAAATAATTTCTCTTGCCATAAACTTTCTTAAACCCTCAATCATCCATATCCCAACCAATGCTATTGAGCCTGATTTAGTAGAGAATGGGGTATTAAAGATTTTAAAGGTTTTGGGAGATAGTGGCAGGAAAACAGAGTTATCATTGAAACTTTCCCTTGATGGAGTTGGCATAGACCATGATGATATAAGGGGTGTGAATGGTAATTTTGAAAATTTGAGAATACTAATTGCAAGGCTGTTCAAATTGAAAGAGAAATACAGTAATCTTAATCTTGGATTTAATACAATAGTATCAAAAATAAATGTGAAAAAACTTGCTGGTATTATAGATTTTGTTGATTCTTTTCCAGTTGATTCCTATGTCATTGAAATAGCCGAGAAGAGAGCAGAAATGGATAATGAAGATGATGATATAACTCCTGAAATTTCTGATTACAGGGATGCGGTTAATATGTTTATAGGGAAGAGTCTTCTCCGTCTTCCTCATCTCCCATTTCTGGGAAGAGTTACTGAAAGCCTCAGGATTGTTTATTACAGAAATTCAGTTGAAATTTTAGAGAGAAAAAAGCAGATTCCCAAGTGCTATGGAGGGATTTCCAATGCCCATATCTCTTCAACAGGTGAGGTTTGGCCATGTGCTGTTTTGGGGAATAAAATGTCGCTTGGAAATCTAAGAGAGGTTGATTATGATTTTGGAAAAATCTGGAATTCAGGCAAAGCAAAGAAAATAAGGAGTTTTATAAAATCTAATGGATGTTTCTGCCCTCTTGCAAATCAGGCATATTCAAATATTCTCATGTCTCCTGTTCAATTTTTAAAGGCTCTAAAATATTTTTTAGCTCAGCCCTGAAGAATCTTCTCCTATTTCTTCAACTGCTTCAATAAGTCTGTTCCATGAGAATCTGCTGATTTCAGAACCGATGTTAGTTTCAAAGCTTTTGGATTTTTCTTCTTTAAAAAATTTTATCACTCCTTCTGCAAGGGCTTTTTCGTCTCTTGGAGGGACAAGAATTCCTGTAACCCCGTCTTTAACAACATCTGGAATGCCACCAATTTTAGTTGAAATCAAAGGTTTTCTGAATCCATAGGCAATCTGTATAACACCACTTTGAGAAATCTGAGTGTAAGGAAGAACTACAACATCTGATGAAGTAAAATAGCTTCCGACCTCCTCATTGGGTATATATTGATTTATTATCCTGATATTTTGCGTGACTCCAGTTTCTTCTATTAACTTTTTATATTTATTTTCATCTTCATAAAACTCTCCAGCTATTAAAAGATAGCAATCCTTTATTTCCTTTAATATTTCAGGCATGGATTTTATAAGATACTTTAACCCTTTGTACTCACGCACATATCCAAAAAAGAGAATGAGTTTATCAGTTGGTTTCAAGCCAAAGTATTCTTTCAGATTCTTATGACCATTATTGCTATATATATCACTAAAAACTGAATAAATCGGGTGAGGGATTACTTTTAGCTTTGCATCCTTTTTTATCAGTTTTAGTCCTTCTTCATCTTTTTTCGAATGAAGTATAAACCATGAAGCATTATAAAAAGCTAATTTTGAAAAGATGTTGTCAGTTATGCTCTTTTCCGGAGGGATTAGGTCATGAACAATAAAAATAATTTTGGTAAACTTTTTAATGAAAAAACTTATAAAGCTATAGCAGGGGCCAAAAAAAGGAGTCCACCAGTTGAATATTGTAATCTGAGGCTTAAAGTCCTTTATCTCCTTTATCACTTTTATCCATGAAAAGGGATTTAAGGAGTCAATAATGGCATGGCTTTCAGCCTTTAAAGGTTTCAGGCTTATATCCTTCTGGGTTTTTCCGGGGAAAAGGAGTTCAGGATATTGACGGCGAAAGGATAAAAATTTTACATCATGCTTTTTTGAAAGGGAATTGAAAGATAAAGTTGAGTAGTGAGAAATACCCCCTCTGAATGGATGAGTAAGCCCTATTAGAACTATTCGCATTGAAATAAACTTCCTTCTTTCTCTTTCCTCACGACTCTTTCTTTCTTACCACTGAGTAAATCCTACAGTATGGATCAGTGTATTCAAGTCGTAAATACGGATTCTTATCTGCAAACCTTATAAACTCTGCATGAGAAGAATCTGTAAAAAGGAAAGGAGTTTTAAAATCTTTTAAAAGTATATCATATAGATTTCCACTTATTTGTCCAGAGTTAATGAGATCCCATTTTTTAAAAAGTTTTTCATTATATAAATACATAAAAGCCGGATCTAATCCTACCAGATACCTGTTTTTAGAGTTGTAAAAGAAAAGCTCTGGGAAATCATCCCAATCAGTAGTATAAACTGTTGAGCCTGGTGTATGAGTCTCAAGCCATAAAGCTGCACCTTTATATCTATCAACTGGCCTTCTGTCAACTATCAACTCCTCTTGTGCCATACCATATTGATATACTCCAAAAAATATTAAAAGGGCTATTAGAACAAAAGAGAAAAGTACCTTTTCATATATTCTAACTTTATATCTACCGGAGAAAAATTTTCCCTGTAAATCTTTAATTGAAAAAGCTGAAGCAATCATAGCAAAAGGTGTAAAAAATTCTATAAATCTTCTTGACCTTAAAGTCATTAGCAAAAGGGATATTGATATAAGGATAAGAGTTATAGTTTCACAACTTATTCTGTTTTTAGAACGTTTTAGAAGAATAATTGAAAATATAAATATTAGAAATAGAGGAAAGGAGTCTTTAATGAGCAGGAAAGGCTCATAACCGAGCCATTCACCACCACCTTTTATGACACGGCTGATGCCAGCTTTGGTAATTTGAATAAAAATAAACTTTAAATTGAAAGAGAAATAGAGGTTTATTATTAAACCAGCAGTTGAACCTATCAATGGGAATAAAATTGTTTTTATTTCAACATCTCTTTTTACTAAGAAATTTCCAATAAAAGCTAAGATAGCAAAGAGGATCATTAGTATAAAGCCTCCATAAAGCCATACAAAAAAGAATGATAATAAAATAATTTGAAAATATTTTTTCTTAAAGGTCATATAAAGCCCTGCGAACAAAAATATTAAAGCAATCGCTGGTGCTCTTGGAAGGCACATTCTAAACAAAAAAGGGTGAGATGATGATAATAAAAGAAGTGACCATATTATTGGAAATTTAACATCAAATTTTTTCAGGAATAAATAAAATGCAAGAACCATAAGGCTCGGGAAAAAAACTGCTGATAGTTTAGCTCCCTCGATAAGTCCGAAATACGTAAAAGGAATTAAGAGGAAATGATAAAGAAAATGATGATCCACATAATGCTCTTTCAAATCAGTCATCTGGAGCCAGTGGAATTTTTTGATGATTCCGTGGGTCTTAATAATTTCAGCCATTTTGATGTGGTAATAGCCATCATATCCCGGGATGTTTGTGGTTGTAAATTGAAGGTTGTAAAAAAAGATAAGAATAAGGGAGAAAAAAAGCAGAGGGATTAATATTTTTTTAAATCCAGTCATTTACATTTCATTAAAACCTTTTTTTATTTCTAACAATTCATTCTTTGCTCTTTTTTGAAAAATATTGTCAGGATAATCTTTTATAATATTTTTAAGACTACTTTCAGCTTTTAGGCGAAACTCCTTTGCCCTGTTTAAATCATCAAAGGACTGCAGTTCGGCTAACTTTATATCCTGAGCCATTTCTTTAATACCCTTCCAGTTTTCTAGAAATCTCTTCAGTGATTCGTATCTTTCTTTATACATGAGTGCCCTCTTCTTCAAGAAGATAGCTATCCTCAGAGAAGCTTCAGCAGATATTTCATTTTTGCCATATTCATTTATAACCTTCCTGTATTCTTCTATTCCTTTTTCAGGATTATCCAAAAAATTGATATAAATATCTCCTATTTTCATATGAGCCTTGGCATCAAAAATACTTTTTGGGTCTTCATTTATTACGTTTTGAAGCTCTTTAATGCTGCTTTCATAGTCTTTTTTGATTAAAAAAAGAACAGCCAAATGATATCTAATTTCATCAGCTAATTCTTTACCTCTGTTCTCATCAATTATCTTTTCAAGCTCTTTAACAGCAGTTTTGAAAAATATATCTTTACTGTCTGTGCTGTTTCCAGCAAGGAAGTTTGCCAGAGTGGTATCCCCTATTACCCATCGGAGGTTAGATTTTAACTCAAGTGCAACCTGAAGATTCTTTAAAGCCTTATTGTAGTCTTTACGGTTAAGATATGAGTATCCTAAATAATAATAGACTCTGGCATTGTCTGAATACTTATTGTTCAGTTCATTTAACTTTGAAATAGCAGAGTTGTACTGCCTTGAATTCAATAGATTAGCTACATTCTGTAGTTCCTCTTTGCTTGGCTTTGAACAGCAGAATAAAAAAATAGATACAATAAATAAAAAGGTAACTTTTAAGAATGAGGATTTTTGCATAACAAAATATAAATCCCTAAGTTCCTCTCTCACTCATTCATGCCAGTTTTTTACTTTTGTACTAGGTGTATAGGGAGGAGTCCCGCCACTGTTGACATTAGTATTGGAATTAGTGGATGCTGAGATTATCTCAGTTCCTAAAATACCTATCACTACAATTGCCAGTCCCAGAATTACTAATTTCTTAAACATACAATCACCTCCAGTCATTGTTTTTTAGAAAAAATTACCATTGTCCATGGTTATATGAAGTCCATAGACCTGTAACCGCATCACCATTGCCTGCTGATTTTGTTAGAGTACTTATATCCACCAGTTCTGCTTTATAAATTTGCCCTGTGGCAATACTTAAAGTTGTTATTGTAGATGTTATATAGTCGCTTCCAACTTTAGTGACTACCGGCTCTAACCTGCTAACTCCTGCAACAGCAGTTCCATAAGGGGTATAAAGTTCACCACGTAGCGTTGTCCCGCCCTGCAGTATGAAAGTTTTGTTTACATTATTAATAATAGGTTCTCCAACAATATCCCAGTCTTCGGTAGCGAGATTATTGTCACGGTCTTTGTATATTATTAATGCCTTGTTTTGGTCATGGGTCTCATAGGCATTAGTACAAATTCCTGTTATTTTGCCAAGAGTCGCCGGCTCAATCCCATAATCATATCCATTGCCTCCAATTACTACACTATTGTAAGAGTAGTTGTCAATATTTAAAGTAGAATTTGAAGAATCTTTAAAAGTTTGAAAAACCAAAAGATTATCTTCGAATTGTACTTCAATATCTCCATTGACTTTTTTAGGGTTTTCACCTTCAAACATTGATTCAACTGCCGGGAAAGTAATTTTTGTAGGATCTGTCCAAAACCATTTGGGCCTATTAAGGGTTATAAGGGCATTACTCCCACTGATTGTTATCCTCTTATAAAGTGGCCAGTTTCCTTCAGCATTGGAAGAACTCAAAAGAGTTAAGAGACTGCTATCTTTATACCATGTAGTATCTACCCAATTTAACGGATTTGTAATAGTTGTCCGGGGAGGAGTTGAAGTTGAACCTACTTCGTAGATTTGGCTTGTTTCTGAGAAATTATTACCCGCAGAAGAAGTGAGACTTGACCTTACTGCCTCCATTCCTCCTTCAGCGATATAAAGGGCTTCTGTCGCTGTCCTTACATTACCTGATATTTTAATTTCAGTGGTAGAGGTAATCAATATAGCAAGCCCCAAGACGGTTATAGAAACCAGAATCAAAAGAGCAATAACAAAAGCTGCTCCTTTTTCAGAACCAAGATTTAACTTCAATCCTCTTGCCTCCCTTATAGCTACTATTTTATTTTCGTTAATTTTACTCTTAAACTATAATTTTTGTCCACAGTTTTTATCTGAAAATCTTCCTTCAAATTCCCTTTAATTCCCCTTTGCTAAAGGGGAGAATTTTAAGTTCCCCTTTGAAACCTGCCTGCCGGCAGGCAGGAAGGGGGATATAGGGGGATTTTTCACATAATTCAATCAGCTAAGTTTCTCAGCATTACATCTGTCTCAAGCCTTGTCCTGTGATAATTTAATTCGTTTGATGGATAAGGGATTCCTGTGTCATAATTTCCTGAGCTTGTATATCCCTTTTCGGTTTTTGATGTTCTGCCTACAAGAAGTATGCCAATACTTCTTATTTGTGTTGTGTCAAGAAGGTTGACTCCTGTATATGGCGATGGCAATGGATCTGGAATACTAACATTGCTCCCATCGTAATATTTAAACTGGAGATAATCCAAGTTATTGCAAACCGGGTCATTGCCACCTCCATCTATTTCCCTTGTGAGTTCCTTGTCAGTGGTATCTATTGTATAGGTTACGGTATTGACCACATGTATTGTGCTACCTGCTGGATATGTACTTGACAGAGCTGAGGTTACGGTTAAAGACCCTGTGGCTGTACTAGAGATAGTAGCTTGGCTCCATTTCGCTCCATCAGTTATATAAATTGTCTTACCGATTCCAAAATCCACGCTTGAATTTACAGAGAGTACTGTTCCGGATGCATAATCACTTGATAATTCTGTATGTACATCTGAGCGATTGGCTAAGAAGGTAATGGAATTTTCTGTAGCATTAGTAATTCTTATTATGGTGCTTGGAGATGTGGCAGAGGGAACACCATAACCTGTTATCCTGAGGTCTCTGCTGAGGGCGTCCGTTGCTACTCGCAAATTCTGCTGCATCTCTGTTAACTGGTCCTGAAGGTTATAGCTTTTCTGCTGATAATCAAAAAATTGATAAATAAAAACTACTAATATGCTGCTTAAAAGCACCGCTATCATCATTTCTATGAGGGTAAAACCATTTATATTTTCCCTATTAAACATAAGGCTATTGGATGGTTTCGTTCTCGATTTTACCGTCATTGCGAGGGACTTTAGTCCCGAAGCAATCTCATAATTCATCATATAAATCTTTCCATTCTGGATTCATATTTTTAATCAATCCAATTTTCTTATCTCTTGAACCTGACTTAATCTGTTTTTCTCTCAAAATAGCGTTTTCTATATCATCAAATACCTCATAATAAACCAATTTATTAACATTATATTTCTTCGTAAATCCTTGATGGATTTCTTTATTCCCTTTAGTACAATTTTTATGCTCATAAACCCTTCTTATTAAGTCATTTGTAACTCCTGTATAAAGAACCGTATTCCATTCATTAGTCATTATATAAATGTAATATTGCTTTCCCACGAGATTACAGAATTTCTCCTGAGCCTTAAAGAATGAGATTGCGGAGCTTGTTCCGAGCAATGCGAAGGAATCTGCTCCGGGTTTGCTTCGGCTTTGCCTCGCAACCGCTTTGCTCCTCGCAATGACATCTTAACTAAATTATCCCAACTCTTTTTTATGAAAAAGCCAATTTTTATTCCTTTACTGTGCTATTGCGGTCGTTAAACTCACACTGTGCGGTGTTGTTGAGATGAAAGGTTTCATCTCATACCATGTGACAGCAACAGTTATTGTCTTCATACCTGTCTGTGGTACACCTGACGCGACTGTTGTAGTCCTTGTAAATGCATTGTTTAATCCTATATTGGTTTCTGTCTGATTGGCGATGCTATCATAGTCGGTATTTTTCAACTGCTCAATTTTTTCCTGTGCGAGGTTTGTGGCGTAGGTAATTGCTTTGCTAAAGACATTACTCTTTATAATAGCTACATTTAATGCAAAAAAACTTAATAACCCTATTGCCAATACTATCATGGCAACCATAACTTCAATGAGAGTAAATCCACCAGCATTTTTTTTAAATTTTTTCATATTTACTCCCACGGAGGATTAATGCTTGATTTATACCTGTAAGATTTTATTCTTCCTGTTGTAATGACTGTTACTGCCTTCATGCGGTCCTTGCTACTTGCTGTAAGGTCCTGAGAAAGGATAAAATAAGCAGTCCCGTTATCGCTGGCAGTCCCATCTGTTTTGAAATAAAATTTAGGGGGATTTCCTGAAAAATTTACAGAACTTGTAATTGCGCTTCCGCTGACCCCGATGGTTCCGGAAACATATCCAAATCGCACATCCGGGGAATCAGTGCCTATATTTACTGTCTTATATAATTCACTACTGTCAGCAGTTCCATTATTATTATTATCATCATAAATACTATAGCGATTGTTGTTTATATCAAAAGTTATAATGTACTTATTATTTTCAGAAATAGCGCGGAACTTTGCCAGCATTAAATCAGAAAAAAGGTTTCTGGCAGCTCCGTTTACTCTTATGTTCCTAAGCATGGAGATTATTGATGGAGTAGCAATGGCTGCCATTACACCCATTATGGCAACAACAATAAGGGTTTCTAAAAGGGTAAATCCATAATCTCTTTTTTTAAAATGTTTCATAATTAAAAATACATCAGATTTCTTGCAAAATCAAGAGAACTATTGGGGAACAGGAAACAGATTTTTTCATCATTATGCTATTTTTCGGGCTTTTCTTCTCTAAAAGTAGCCAATAAATTAATCACAAAGAGCAGAATAGAGACAGCCATAGTTATCCCGAACAGCACCAGCAGGTAATCTGTTAATCTTCCTCCAAAATAGACTGAGATTGTATAAAAGGTTGCCATCCCAATAAGCCCTATGTTTGCGGTCCAGAACTGAATGTTTGCCATTGGTTTGCTGTAAAGTTCCTTGCCACGGAATCTTGGAAGGACATGGTACCCTACTCCGAAAATCATCATTGATACAAAACCAAGAAGGTTAAAGTGGGAATGAACAAACACAAGGTTCTGATAGTTTGAATTATAAAGGAAAAGAACTCCCAGGATTGTTCCCAAAAGAAGATAGGTGAGAGATGCTTTTATAAACCTTACAACAAAGATATCCATGCAAAACTCCTTTCTTTTTTATTAAAGGGTATTTCAATTTAATATGAGATATATTTTACCCTTCGATAATTTTTAACAGCTTGCCTATATTCAAAATTATTATTTTTCTTTCTGATGACTTGATAATTCCGTCTTTTGTCCATCTGCTCATTATCCTGATTGTAGTTTCAACAGTTGTTCCAACCATTTCAGCTATATCCTGTCTTGTAAGCAGCAGGCTGAGTTTTACAGTATTTTTATCCTTTTCTCCAACCTTATCTGCCATTTTAACCAGCAGGCTTGCAATTCTTTTTTCAACTCTTTCAACAGCAAGATTTCTTATGGTATCAATGGCTTCTCTGAGCCTTCTTCCTAAAGTTCCAATAATTTTTCTTGCTATAACAGGATATTTTTCTAAAAGATTAAAAAAGTCCTTTCTTGATGTCATCATGATTTCACAATCTTCCATTGCTTCAGCAGTAGCCGGGTAGGGACCACCATCAAATATTGAAACCTGGGCAAAGGCTTCACCGCTTGGTATCACTTCTAATAATACATTTTTTCCCGTTTCAGAATGTTTTATAATTTTTACCTTTCCTTCTTTTACTATGCAAAGATATTCCGAGGGTTCACCTTCAAAAAAAATGTATTCTCCCTTTGAATATTTTTTCTCGAAAAAGTTTTTTGCAATAATCCTGCAGTCTTCTTCAGGGAGTGATGAGAATAAAGAGTTTTTCTTCAAAAGTTCAAATTTTTCATTCATGCCTTTAACTTATATTAAATTACTTTTTATTTCAATATGTTAATTGATTCTTTCTCAACAACTTAATTTATTTTAAGATTAAGAAATATCATTTGATTTATGAAGGGCATATATATAACATAGCAAAAAGTAACAATAAAAGGAATAAACAAATGCCCCGTATTTTCGACAATATCCAGCAACAACTTTTACCAGCTCTTCAGGATACATTAAAAGTCGCAAACCGTGCAGACTTTGAGCATAAGAGAGGGAAAATAAAATAAAAAATAATGAGTAAAGATAAATCTTTCACCATTCACGACCTGCCAAAACAGGAAAGACCAAGAGAAAGGCTTAAGAATCTCGGAGCAGAAGCACTTTCCTCCCAGGAACTTTTGGCATTGATTATTGGTCGCGGTATTCCAAAAAAATCAGTCATAAATATTGCACAGGAGTTATTGACAAAGTTTGGCAATATTAAAGCTATAAGTCAGGCAACTATAGAGGAACTATCTCAAATAAAAGGGATAGGTTTTGCAAAGGCAGTACAAATAAAAGCCTGTTTTGAATTAGGCAAAAGACAGGATTTGGAACCAGAGATTAAAAATATTGATATCTCAAATCCAGAAAGTTTGATAAAAGTTATCAGTGCAAGTATTCAGGATAAAGCAAAGGAACATTTCAAGCTTGTTCTTTTAAATGCACGGAATAAAATCATTGGTATATCTACTATATCTGTTGGCACATTAAACTCAAATTTAGTGCATCCGCGAGAAGTTTTTAAAGAAGCTATCGTCCATAGTGCTGCTTCAGTCGTTTTAGTCCATAATCATCCTTCTGGTGACCCTGAGCCTTCGGAAGATGATTTGACGATTACAAAAAGATTAGTAGAAGCTGGCAAAATTTTAGGGATTGAGGTTACAGACCATATAATTATTACTAAAAATGGATTTTTTAGTTTTAAAGAGAGAGGATTATTGAGATAAACTTGAAGTCACAAATTGTGACTTTAGAATGGAAAGGGTAGATGAAGACACTGATTCCATTAGAAGCGATTGAGAAAAAAATCTATTTGATACGTGGACAAAAGGTGATGTTAGATAAGGACCTTGCAGTTCTTTATTGTGTAAAAGCGATACGATTAAGAGAACAAGTTAAACGAAATATAAAACGTTTTCCTGAAGATTTTATGTTCCAATTAGATGAAAAAGAGATTGACATTATGGTATCGCAAAATGCGATACCTTCACGTAAATACCTCGGAGGGTATCAGCCTTATGTTTTCACAGAACAAGGAGTTGCAATGCTCGCCACTGTTTTAAACAGTGAAAGAGCAATAAAAGTCAACATTGAGGTTATGAGAACATTTGTCAGGCTACGCCAGATGCTTGCTTCCAACAAAGAACTTGCCAAAAGGCTTGATGAACTTGAAAGTAAATATGATGCACAATTCAGGGTTGTCTTTGACGCTATCCGTCAGTTGATGACTCCACCTGAACCAAGACAGAAACAAATTGGCTTTCTCAAAGGCAAAGAGAAATAAAGGATAGTATTTACTATGAAGAATATAACTTACACACCTCCAAAAGAAAGAATTGGCACAGAAGAAATCTTTGATCTGATTTTCAAAGATTCTTCTATAAAACATGGGTTACAAGAATTCTCAAAAGACATTCTAAAAAAAGTCAGTGCATTTGAAAAAGAAAATGGAAGATTTTATGTTCGTTGCTTAAAGAGAAATAAGGACATTTTTGTTTATGACAAAAATAAAAAAATGGGAAAGCCTGAGGAAGTTATACGTCAGCTTTGGCTAATAAAGCTAACTCAGGGATACAAATATCCAATAGACAGAATAGAGGTTGAGAAGTCAGTTCAATTTGGAAGGGAAGTAAGAACAAAAGCAGCAGATATTGTCTTATATAAAGAAGATAAAGTTACTCCATACATAATTTTTGAAGTTAAAGAACCTAATGCCAAGAAAGCCGAAGAACAATTAAAATCATATTTAAGTGCAGAGGGCTCAGAAGGTGGTGTTTGGTCTAATGGAATTCAAAAATTTATACTTTATCGCCCTTACCCTAAAGAATATGTAACTACCCTTTCAGATATCCCTGATGTCAATCAAACATGGGATGATCTTTTTGAAGAAAAAAGAACTTACGATGAATTGAAAGACAAGTTTGATTTATCTTTTATCATTTCCCGACTTGAAGAAATGGTTTTGGCGCAAGCTGGAGTAAACGTATTTGAGGAGGTTTTTAAATTAATCTATGCCAAGCTCTATGATGAAGACCAGGCAAGAAATGTTAGGGCAAAAGGAGAAGTTCATTTTAGACAATATAAGGAACCAAAGAAAACATACACTATTATTAATGATGAGCTTTTTAAAGGCGCAATTCAAGAATGGCAAGATATTTTTAACCCTTTATCCAAGATTGATTTGACACCAGAACAGTTACAGATATGTGTTCCTTTCTTAGAAGACAAAAAATTCTTCGGATCAGGTAGAGAAGAGTTAGAAATTATAGACCGTGCCTTTGAACATTTGATTGCAGAAGTTTCAAAAGGTCAAAAAGGGCAGTATTTCACGCCTCGTAATGTAATTAAGATGTGCGTTAAAATACTTAATCCCATAAAGAATGAACATATCATTGACCCTGCTTGTGGTTCAGGTGGGTTTTTACTTCATACCATGTATTGGGTCTGGGATAATGATTTAAAATCTGCTTCTGATGCTGCAAAACAAAAATACGCTAACCGCTATCTGTATGGAATTGACTTTGATGACAATATGCGCCGAATTTCTCAAGCCTTAATGCTTATTGCCGGCGATGGCAAACACAATATCTTCAAGCGTAATTCCTTAGATGGAAGAGACTGGATTGGTGAACAGGCAGAGGGAGCAAGGATATCTTTAAAATCACTTTTGAGACTGTTTGAAAACTCCAAAGAGAATGAAGAAAATCGTAAGACTTATCGCTATCTCAATTTTGATATATTAATGACCAATCCTCCCTTTGCTGGTGAAATAACAGATTCTGCTCTGCTGCGTCAGTACGAATTTGCAAAGAAGAATGGAAAACTTAAACAAAAAGTTGAACGCCATTTACTTTTCATTGAGCGTTCTTTAGATGCACTCCGTCCTGGTGGAAGAATGGCGATTGTTTTACCTCAAGGAGTTTTTAATAATACTAATATGGAATGGATAAGATTATGGTTTTTTGAAAAAGCACGAATCTTAGCGGTAGTTGGTTTAGAAGGAAATACCTTTAAACTTCCTGCTCCTGCCAAAGGCACAGGAACGAAAACCTCGGTTTTGTTTTTGCAGAAATGGGAAAAAGACCAAAAACCTTTAGATGATTATCCAATATTCATGGCTGTCTCTAAAAAATCCGGCAAGGATAATTCTGGAGAGTATATTTTTATAAACGATGAAGGAAAAAGAATAACTGCTAAAAATGGCATTTTTGAAGCACATGAGAGTTTAAAGCTTGATGATGATTTGAACGAGATTGCAGAAGAATTCATAAAGTTTGCTGGAAAAGAAAAGTTTGAGTGGTGGAGATGATAACTTATTCAATCATTCAGAAATCTCAACTTGAGAGTGCAAATAGGCTTGATGCAGAGTATTATCAGCCTGAGTATTTTATAGACTATTCAAAAGGTAATTGGAAACCAATTGGTAGCTTTTTAGAAATTTGTCAGTATGGTATTTCTCAAGCTATGAACGAAAATGCTGTAGGATGCCCTATTTTTCGAATGGATGATATAAAAAATGCTTTTTTAATGGATGACGAAGTTAAGTATGTGGAAATTTCTAAAAATATTTTTACTCAATTCAAATTAGAGAAAAATGATGTTTTATTTAACCGGGTAAATTCAGAGGATTTTGTTGGTCGCACGGGTATTTTTAAATTAGATGGGATTTTTGTTTTTGCCTCTTACCTTGTTAGATTACGAGTCAAAAAAGAAGACTCTATACTTGCAGATTATTTGAATATTTTTCTAAATTCATCCTTTGGTATTAAACAAATTAGAAAATTTAGAAGGCGTGCAGTAAATCAGGCAAATGTAAATGCAGAAGAATTAAAACAGATTAGAATTCCTGTCTTTCCACAAAATATTCAAAAAGAAATTGAGCAACTAAGTAACGAGTCATGGAATAATTATGAATTATCCAAAGCCTTATACTCCCAAGCTGAAGATTTGCTTTTAGAAGAATTGGGTCTGAAAGATTTTAAACCAGAAGAAGATTTATCCTGTACTGTTAACCTCTCCGAAGTAAAGTCTGCTCACCGTGCCGATGCTGAATACTTTCAGCCGAAATATGAGAAAATAATAGAGAAAATCAAAAAATATGGTGCTGAAGTATTGCTAAATATTGTTGAAAATGTGCCTGCAAAATTTAACCCTCTTACACAACCAGATAAATTATTTAAATATGTAGAACTTTCAAATATAAACTCTTCAATTGGTATTATTGATGGATATTCTGAGGTTTCTGGCCAAGAAGCTCCCGGTAGGGCAAAAAGAGTTTTAAAGACAAATGATGTAATTGTTTCCAGTGTTGAAGGATCATTAGAAAAAGTAGCATTAGCGAATAAAGAGCAAGATGGATTCTTAGCTTCAACAGGATTTTTTCAATTCCGAGGTAAAGAAATTTTACCTGAAGTTTTATTAGTTCTCGCAAAAAGTCTTGTTTTACAAATGCAATTAGAAAAACAATGCGCTGGCACAATACTCACTGCTGTCCCAAAAGAAGCAATAAAAAATGTTTTTATTCCTATTCTTCCTAAATCCATTCAGCAAAAAATTGCTGATTTAGTTCGGCAATCCCATGAAGCGCGCAGGAAAGCAAAAGAATTATTAGAGGAAGCCAAGCGAAAAGTTGAAGAGATGATTGAGAAAAAGTGCAATTAACCTATGGATATTTGTGACTAGAAATCACACATTTATTAAATAGCCAAATTTGAGCTAAACAAAAAAGTAGGGTGCATCCTTATAAAAAGAAGAACTGGACTTCATAATCAACTACGACATCAAATACAGAATGGGGCGGGAGAGTCAGGAGGAGGAGTGAGACAGGAAGAACTCAAAAAGCTGTTAGATGAATTAAGAAATTTGCCAGTGGAAACGGAGTGGAAAACTCTAAAGAAGTTTCTGTTTGACAGTTTTAATCTAACTGTGGCCATAATAAGAAATGAGAGCATAACTTAATAATATTGAGGGGAATAATGAAAACACTTGAAGAGATAAGGAATTTGCTGTTAAGGCATAAAGAACAACTAAGGAAAGAATATGGGGTAAAAGAAATTGGCATATTCGGATCTTATATAAGGGGTGAACAGGACAAAAGCAGCGACCTTGATATTCTCATAGAGCTTGAAAAACCTATTGGGTTTGTGAAGTTCCTAAAGCTTGAGAATAGCTTATCTGCTTTGATAGGAATTAAAGTCGAACTTGTAACCAAAAAAGCCTTAAAGCCTTATATAGGACAACGCATTCTTCAAGAAGTTAGATATGTCTAAAGAACGACTGTTACAGGATTATCTAAATGACATTATAGAATCCATCTCTGATATAAGAGAATTTATAAAAGGAATGTCATTTGAAGATTTTTCAAAAGATAAGAAGACAATAAAAGCTGTTGTGAGAAGTCTTGAAGTCATTGGAGAAGCAGCAAACAAAATCCCTCAGAATCTCAGAGATAATTACCCTGAAACTTCCTGGCAGGAAATTATTGGAATGAGAAATCGACTTATCCACGAATATTTCGGAATAGATATTGAGATTCTCTGGCAGACAATAGAAGAAGACTTAGAACCCCTATATAAAACTGTCAAAAGAATAGTTTCTGATACCTAATGAAAATTACATATAACCCTGAAGTTGATATCCTGCGCATTATTTTTAGTGATGCACCTATTGAAGAAAGTGATGAAGAAAAGCCAGGAGTAATCCTCGATTTTGACAAAGATGGCAACGTTGTCGGCTCGGAAATACTGGATGCATCACACCGCATGGAAAATCCACGCTCTGTCGAATATGCAGTAGCCGGTTAAGTTTATTGTATGCTTACGGAAATGAGATCTAAAGACGGCACTATTAGAACTGTTGGAAAGGGTCCATCTACACTTTGGGAATTAATAACTAACTAAAATATATTTTTTGCAAACAAATTTAAACGATTTTTAAACGATTTTAAACGATCTAAACAACTAAATCTATTTAATATCAATGAGTTATTATCGTTTAGATTGATTACGAAGCGAAAACGAATAGAGTAATAAACCGTTAAATAGGGTAATGAATAAGGTAATATAGAAAATCAAAATCCTCTTAAGTTCTATCAAATAATATCTGAAGCAATGCCAATAAAAAATTTGGATATATTATTAAGATTATGTATTTAAAAGTAGAGGCAAAAAGGGATGAGTATTAAACAGATTCATCAGAATAACTCTGATTATCCCTCTATCCTGAAAAAATATCTTGATGAGAATTCTCCAAAAGTAATTGCCTGTATTGGAAACCTCGACATCCTTAAAAAGAAAACCCTCGCTGTTTTCTGCTCAGTAAAATGCCCCGGCAATCTGATTTTACAAACCTATGATTTGGCACAGCACTTAAGAGATGACGGGGTAACAGTCATTAGTGGCTTTCACTCACCAATAGAAAGAGAATGTCTAAATATTTTGCTGAGAGGAAAACAGTCAGTTATTATTTGTCCAGCACGCAGTATTGAAGGAATGAGGATAAAGAAAGAATTCAGAAAACCTATTGAAGATGGAAGATTGCTTCTTCTCTCCCATTTTACTGATAAACAAAACCGAATTTCATCGCAAAGGGCTTTAGAAAGAAACCGTTTTGTTGCAGCAATTACAGACAGCATCTTTGTTTCATATGCTGCAAAGGAGAGTAAGACAGAAGGGTTTTGCAGGGAAATCCTTAAATGGCAAAAGCCACTTTATACGTTTGAAAGTGATGTCAACGCAAATCTCATTGCTCTTGGTGCAAAACCACTGAACCATTTAAAGCTATCTGAATAAAGAGAATGAAGGCAATAGTTCAATAATTCAGGTCTCTTTTACAAAAGTATTTTTTGCTGTTGCATTATATTATTATTTATAATAATCAAATTTAACAAAGATAAATTATGAGAAAAATTATCCTTCATCTTTTTTTAAGTTTGTTGCTTTTTGCTATTTCTTTTCATGGAAAATCTGAATCAGAATCTGCCACTCTATCGGATATAGAGAAGGAACTTTTTGATAGCGGATTGAATTTTAAAACATTAGGCAGGTGGGATGATGCTATTAATGAATTTAATAAAGTTCTGAATGCGAACCCTAAATCATCTGAAAGCTATTACCAGATTGGTATTATATATGATTATCAATTAAGGTATGATGAAGCAATAGGTTTCTTTCAGAAGGCATCAGAAACTGACAGCAAATATGCTTTTTTTGCAGGGCTTGATTATGAAAATCTTGGGAAATGGGATAATGCAATATCCTCATTTAAAAAAGTTTTATCATCTTACCCGGATTTTATAAAAGCAAGATTTCACCTTGGGCTTTCCTATAAAAAAAATGGAATGATTAATGATGCAATTTCAGAGTTTAAGAACATACTAATTTATGAGCCGAACCACGGAGGTTCGGTTTATAATCTTTCGATAATTTATAAAGATTTGGGACTTCCAATCGAAGCTAAAAAAGAAGCTTTAAGATTTAACCAGATAACTTTTTCCGAATGGGAACCTTGAACTATGAGTAAAATAGGTTTAAACAGACATAGCGCAGAAGTTAAGACAGATAAAAGGAGCGAAAACAGATTCATCCTTTTTCTTAAATTATGGGGACCTGTTTTTATCTGGTGTTCATTGATATTTATTTTATCAAACCAACCAGATCTTACACTTAACCTTCCAGATGAACTGATTATGAGAAAATCTGCCCATGCTGTAGAATATGCAGTTTTAACCCTCCTGCTTTTCAGGGCGTTATATAACTGGCAAAGAAAAGGCCCTGCTTTACAGATGCGTTTAAAAATAAACTGCATTATTCTTTCTATTGTTCTTGTTCTTTTCTTTTCCATATCTGATGAATTTCACCAGACTTTTATCCCCGGAAGAAATGGAACTCCTTATGATGTAATAATTGATAGCCTTGGAATGATGGTCGCAGGATTAATTTTAGCCAAAAAGTAAAAAGTTTTATTTCATTTCCGGCAAGAAGGTTCCGGATTTTTCTCTTTCCTGCTTGACTACTTCATAGAAGGAATCTCTTTTAACTGCCTGTATCAGACGCAGACGGTTTATCCCTTTAATGCTGCCTGAAGAGCCTTTTTCCATTGGAGAGCCACCAGGAAGATTAGTTGTTGCAAATCTTCCGGTTTTCAAGAATTCTCCATATCCAATAGAATCATATTTAAAAACATTAGCCTCAAGAAGTCCTTCAAGAATCTCGCTTTTTTCATCTTTAAGAGGTTGAACTTCTAAAATTTTGTTGTCTATCATTTCTTTTAATACTCTGTCAGCTTTTTCACTCCGGGATATTACATCATTCCATCCCCATTCCTCTATCATGCATTTCCCAAAAGTTATATCTGAAAGCTTTGCTGAATAAGATGGATAACACAAAAGGCAACCGAGATTCAGCGAGTCAAAATCACTTCCCTCTCCAAAGTCTTCTATCTTTTGTCCATTATTAAGAATAGCAACTGATTTACCCTTCCAGTTATAAAATTTTTTCAACCCATCTTCTTTAAGCCCGACTCTTGAAAGCAGCCCGTCAACTCCGTCTTTTTTGAATGCAAAAAAACAATTCAACCCAATCACAAATTCTATATTTCCTACCAACTCCCTGCATTTTTCTTTTGAGACTTTTCCATATTTTGCTAAATACTGAGCTTTTCTGATTCCCTGAACATGACAGGGAGTGCCAACTATTGCGACTTTTTTCCCTTTAACAGGGAGTTTTGAAAGTATTGGATTCGCTGTTGGCTTTGTGTAAGCGCAGGCTAATATTTCTTCTTTTGTTGAGGCTTCCATTGACTTTGGATGCCCGCAGAAATCTAAGTTGTGTTCTTTGCCGGTAAGGAGCGCTTTATCAATTAATCCTTTTTCAAGAAGATAAATAAGAAATGCTGTTGTGCTACCACCGCAATAGGTCTTTTCCCTCAAGGCGCTGTCAGACATTCTTGCAAGAAATATCTGATTATAGTTTCCAAGAAGTTCTTCACCAAAATTAATCTTGTTATCTTTTTTCAGGGAGTCAGCTATAAAGCTGAATGGCATGTCAACCCTTGGACAGACCTCTCTGCAGATACCACACAGCGTGCAATTATCTAAAATTCTTGGGAGAAAGCTATTATCAAGTTCAATAGCCTCTTCAGGACATGCTGAAACACATAAACCGCAGTTGCAGCAGGCATTCGAATCAACAACATCTTTAATCATTATTACTCCTTTCAAAGATGTAGATATTTGGGGAACCTAAAGCAAAATCAAACAGGCTTTGGATTCTTATTAGAAATCTTTATAACCTTTTTCAATAGTCAAAGCAAAGTTTTTATCTTTAAATAATTCTGAAAGGGAACTCTTTAGTCTTATTGACATACGGTTTATTGAGTGTTAAAAAGCCTAATACCTACCATGAATACAGAATCAAAATTTATTGATGTTGCAGTTGATAGTCCGGTTTTCTCTCAATACCTTTATGCAGTTCCTGAGAGCTTAAGGCAGGAAATTGATATTGGTAAAAGAGTTCTTGTCCCATTTGGAAAGAAAATTATAACAGGTTACATAACTGCATACAGCACAAAAACCCAGGCTTTTGAAATTAAAGAAGTCATTGATGTGTTGGATGACAAGCCGTTATTATCAGCACGGATGTTAGATTTATGCAGATGGATTAGCAGATATTATTTTGCGCCTCTCGGTTTGGTTATTAAGTCAGTTCTCCCTGCAGGGATTAACATAAAGAGCCTGACAGTGGTAAAAATTTCAGGGGCAAGCGGCAAGGGGCAAGGAGGAATGGAACTGGAGTCAGAAGCTGAAAAGCTTGGCGAAACAGAAGAAAAGATTTATGAATTTGTTAAAAAAAAGGGCGAGGTTTCACTTTCCGGCATTCAAAGGGGATTAAAAATCAATCAGATATATTCTCCGGTAAAGAAATTGTGCTCTGCCGGATTGGTTGAAACATTTATGAAGGTTAAAGGGCCAAGCACATATTCGATGAAAATCAAATATGTCCGCATTAATTTAAAAGAGGATTTTGAAGCTCTGATAAAAAAATTTAAAATTAAAGGGAGAAAAGGATATGAGGTTTTGAAATTAATTTCCGAGAAAGGGGAAATGCCTTTAAAAGACTTAATGTCAGAAACCTCTTCCGGTATTTCAACAATAAAATCCTTAAGGAAAAAGGGGATTCTGGAAATATGTGAAAAAAGAGTTTTGAGAGACCCTTACAAAGAGGTTGTTTTTACTAAAAGCGGACATCTGCAGTTAAACGACAGCCAAATCCTTGCATTGGAAGGGATTGTTAATGAGATTGACAGAAAGGAATTTTCAGGCATCCTGCTGCACGGTGTAACAGGAAGCGGGAAAACTGAAGTTTATATTCAGGCTATAGGCAAAACAATAGAGCAGGGGAAAAAGGCAATTGTTCTTGTCCCTGAAATTTCTCTGACGCCTCAGATGGTTTCGCGTTTTAAGTCAAGATTTGGAGAAAGGGTTGCTGTGCTTCATAGCGCCCTTATGCCTGGTGAGCGTTTTGATGAATGGCAGAAGATATATAATGGAACAGTTGATGTTGCAGTTGGCGCACGTTCAGCCATTTTTGCACCCTTTGAAAATACTGGTCTGATTGTTGTAGATGAAGAGCATGACAGTTCATATAAGCAGGAAGAGGTCCCGTGTTATAATGCGAGGGATGTTGCGCTTGTAAGAGGCAAGCTGCAAAATTGCACTGTAATTTTAGGCTCGGCTACTCCATCTTTGGAATCCTTCTATAATGCAAGAATTGGGAAGTATAAATACCTGAGGCTTGAAAAGAGAATAGGTGATAAGCCTATGCCTGAAGTGGAGATAGTTGATATAAGAAAGAGTTTCAAAAGTGAGAGAAATAAGGATTTTTCAATATGTTCAGAAAATCTCATTGAATCAATAAAATCGGTTTTGAGAAAAAATGAGCAGGTACTACTGTTCATAAACCGCAGAGGTTATGCAAATTTCATACAATGCACAGCTTGCGGTGAAAGCCTGAGATGCCCGAACTGCAGTGTAACATTGACATATCATAAAAAGGAAAAGAGACTTAAATGCCACTATTGTGATTATTCAATTTTTCTTTCTGAAACGTGCCCTCACTGCAACTCTTCTGCGATAAAAGAGATTGGTATTGGAACACAAAAATTAGAGGAAGAAATTAAAAAATTGTTTCCTGATGCACGCGTAGCGAGATTTGACAGGGATACAGTCAAGGGTAAATTCTCTCATCAGAAAATACTTGAAAGGCTTGAGAACGGGGAGATTGATATTCTGATCGGGACTCAGATGCTCTCAAAAGGACATGACTATCCAAAAGTAACATTAGTCTGCGCAGTTCTTGCAGATTTAGACCTGAATTTTCCTGATTTCAGGGCAGCTGAAAAAGGGTTTCAGCTTCTTGTCCAGGTTTCAGGAAGGGCAGGAAGGAGTTTTTTTAGAGGGAAAAGCATTATTCAAACACTGAATCCTGAACATTACTGTATTGAGGCAGCCAAAGAGCATAACTATTTAAAATTTTTTGAAAGAGAGATTAATTTCAGAAAAAGGCTTAATTATCCGCCTTTTACAAGGATAGCAAATATTATCATTAAGGGTGATACAGATGCTGAAACCAAAACTGCAGCGGCGGAATTTAAAAGATTATTGCTGAAAGCAAGTGAAGACCAGAATATAGAAAGTTTAGATATTCTTGGCCCTTCACCAGCACTCCTGCACAGACTGAGGGCTAAATATCGATGGCAGATTATTATTAAATCAGAAAAAATAAGTTTTCTTCATTCAGTTCTTAACAAATGCAGGGATACCCTGCAGTTTACTCCTAAAAAGGAATTTAAAAGGGTTAGTATTCATATTGATATTGACCCAGCCAATTTAGTTTAGGTTTTCGTTGTTTGGCTTATAGCTTTACAGCCCGGAATTATCTTTTCCCTGAAACAAGTTATGCCATTTTTGACAATAGCAAAAAGAAATTTTGTCACTATTGGCTTTTTCTGAAACTTATTCAGGCACAAAGAATCCCTCTGACTCGCAGTTTTTTTTAAACATAAAAGTTTATTCTCAAGGGCATTAGAAGAATATGAAAAAGCATTAAAGAAAAAACCTGATTTTGCAAAAGGTTATTATAATCTTAGTGTGCTCTACTATGAAATGGGAAAATATGAAAAGGCACGTGAAAAATGGGAAACAGTTTTAAGAATTGATCCAAATAACAGGTTTGTAAAAGAAAGCCTTAAGTAAATAATAAATTCTCCGGATAAAAGTTCAAATATCAAATGAATATCAAAATACAGAATTGTAAATTCTGAACCATTGTATGGAACGAAATCCCTATCGTTCCCACTTTCTTAACAATTTTTCTTAAACCATTAAATCTCCGTCATCTTAATCGTTTGGCTGATCCTTTGACAAGCTCAGGACAGCGTCCTGAACTTGCTGAAGGATGCGGTATGGTGAGCCTGTCGGAGCGTCATGACGAAGCACTCTCCCCCTATCATGTCTTCTGTCATTGTTTGGGTGTAAGAAAATAAATTGACAAAAAGAGGGAAAAATGGGAAATAAAAAATTCTTTGAAAAATATAAAATATACCTTAGGAAGCAAGGCAACAAATCATTAAAACCCCGATAGCAATTTGTTAAGGTTATGGGATGAATTTTTTAGTTAACCTATAGGAGTATAAATGGATCAAGTATCTTCAAGTGAAAAAAAATTCTTAGGAATTGTAGTTCAAAAAGGTCTTACAAAATTTAATTTCATCGCTCTTTTCCTTGCAACTTTTTTTGTAGGATTTCTCATGATTACTCCAACCGTTTTTATCCCTCGATTCTTAATTGAAATTATAGAGATAAAGGAAGAAAACTTAGGAAGAATCAACTCCACTCTTGCCAATATAGACCAGATTCTTGCCATTCTTCTTTTCGGGTATATTGGTGCCCTCTCAGATAGAAAGGGGAGGAAGATTCTTTTAGTCTTAGGACTTTTGGGTGCTGGAATTTCTTATTTCCTTTTTGCCACTCCAAAATTAATTGGAAATTTTCTGAATCTTGAACCATTAATTTTTGTTTATCTTTTTAGAATCTTTTTGTCTCTCTCTTTCACCTTTGCCATGCCTCAGACTATGACCATGATTGCAGACTACACAGAAATTCATACCAGAGGTAAAGGAATTGCTTTAAGCGTCATTTCGATGGGAGCTGGAATTATGGCTGCTTTCAAAGTATCTGGCATGCTTCAAGAAAAAGTAGGACTGATAAATGTCATCCTCTTTTCAGGGCTGATTTCCATTCTCGCCTCCCTTTTTGCAAAGACCTCTTTAAAGGATTATATGCCTCATTCGGAGCACAAAAAGGAGAGCAAGGGAAGCTGGGGAAAAGTATTTCAGACAATAAAAAATTCTCCCAAGTTAAAACTCTGTATGGCTGCTAACTTTACTCAGTCCGCTGAGAGAATGGTTTTAGGAATCTTCCTTTTTAGTTGGATGGTGAAGGTGGCTTCTGAATTTGGCTTGACAAGGGCTCAGGCAACAACTCATGGAGGTAAAGTGTTAGCTCTCTCGATTCTTTTCGCTTTCGTAGGAAATCCTGTATGGGGAGTTGTGATAGATAAATGGGGACGTATGCCTGCAATTATCGGAGGGTTATTAGTCGAAGGTTTAGCCTTTGTCTGGGTTGGGATTATCAAAAACCCCTTTGGTCTCGACATGTGGTTTGCTACAATTCTTTCAGGTCTTGGAGCTGGTGGCATAGCTATAGGAGCAAGAACCCTAACTACAGACCTTGCTCCTAAGAATGTGCTTGGAGCAATTTTTGGGGTGTTCAATTCTATAGGAATGATAGGTGCCTTTGTATTTGTATTTGTCGGGGGCTTTATTTTTGATTATTTAAGCTACTCAATGCCTCTTATAGTTGTTGGAGTATTTGACCTCTTAATTCTACTTTATAGCATATATGTCTTTTTGAAGAATAGGAACACTAAAAATGGGCATGAAATTTCTTGAGAAGAATTTTTCTATGAACTCACAAAACAAAGAAGTAAAAAGAAAGAAAACCCTCGGCATAGTTATCCTTGAGGGCTTAACTCTTTTAAATTTCTATGCTCTCTTCTGGTGCTCAATGGTTATGTTAATAGGAATTACTTGTGTCGCAGTAATCCAACCGATATTTTTAAAGGAGGTAATCAAAGTACCCCAGCAGCATTTTGGAAAAATAAATGCTAATCTTCTCTTATTAAAAGAGATTGCAGTAATACTGTTTTTAGGAATCGCAGGAGCCTTGTCTGATAAATATGGAAGAAAGATTCTGATGACCTTAGGGCTTTTAGTCTCTGGATTACTTTTCATCGTTTTTGGATATGCTGATCACATCGGAAGAGCTACAGATACTAATTCCCTTATATGGGTTTTCATCATGAGATTTTTTTATGCTGTTACGTTAACATTTGCATGGCCTCAGGTCTTTACTATATTAGGTGACTATACTGAACATGAGAGCAGAGGAAAAGGAAATGCTATTATTGGCATTATGGCAGGTATTGGGGCCATGCTCACCTTTATACTTATTTCTAAAATTCCTGAAAAATTTGGCATCCTTGCAGGATTTTATATCTGTGGAGGATTATTAATTTTTACAGCTCTTGTTTCTCATTTCGGAATTGTTGATAGACTCCCCAAAGATATTTCCAAACGGAAAAAAACTATTGAAATCTTAAAAGAAGCAATGGATGCTTTAAAAATCTCTCCCGGACTAAAGCTTTCTTATGCTGCTTCATTTATTTCAAGAGCCACTGTTGGAATTCTAGGGACTTTTATGATGACATGGGTGGTAAAAGTTGCTTCTGATTCAAACATGGATAGCCATAAAGCAACTGCTGTTGGCGGTATGGTAATCGGGATATCCGCAATGGCTGGACTGGTTACTGCTCCTTTTTGGGGAATATTGAGTGATAAGTGGGGAAGAATGCCTGCTCTTACTTTAAGTCTCTTTCTTACTGGTTTAGGTTTTGTTCTTATGGGATTTGTAGTTAACCCTTTTTCAGGATTAACCAAGTTATGTATCATATTTTGTGGAATTGGGCAGATTGGTCTAATGATAGTTTCAACTACTTTAGCAATAGACCTTTCTCCTCCAAAAGTTCTTGGTTCTGTCCTTGGAGGATTTAATACCTTGGGAGCGTTAGGCATTTTTGTTATAGGTACAATAGGAGGTTTTCTGTTTGATGAGGTTTCCTATGTAGCACCTTTTGTTCTAACTGGAGCAGTTAGTTTTGTTGTCTTATTATGGGCTATACTTGTCTACAATAAAGTCCCAAAAATTACTGGAAAAAGCAGCGGAGTTTCTGCTCATTAAATAAAAATTTGCTGCCAGCAGATTACAGAAAATTCAATTCTGAAGTTTGGATTACGGATACAATCCTCTCTGCCTTTTTGCCTCTGCGACCCTTCCAATGCCAATCATCAAGGCAGCAGTACGTGTATCACACTTTTTCTCTTTTGTTATTTTTAAAACTTCGTTGAAGGACTTTGAGAGAAGTTCTTTTACTTCATGGATTACTCTTTCCTGCGACCAGAAAAAACTCTGAAGGTCCTGCACCCATTCAAAATATGAAACTGTGACGCCTCCTGAATTTGCAAGTATGTCAGGGATAACAAAAATACCTTTATCCTGCAATATCGGGTCTGCATCAAGTGTAGTTGGTCCATTAGCCCCTTCAGCAAGGATTTTGCATTTTAAGCGGCTGGCATTTTTACTTGTAATTACCCTGGCAACGGCTGATGGTGCAAGGACATCACACCGGACCTCGAGCAATTCTTCATTTGTAATGGAATCTCCGCCTTTAAAACCTTTTATTTTCCCGGTTTCTTTCATATGGTTTAGCAGCGCATCAATATCGATTCCTTTTGAATTATAGACCCCGCCTGCAACATCGGTAATTGCAATTACATCCCAGTTTTTCCTCTTTGCTATTATGCCAATAGATGAACCGACATTGCCAAATCCCTGAATTGCCAGAGTTAATTTTTCCTTTTTAAGCCCTATTACTTTTTTTGCCTCATCTATCATATGTATTATTCCGCCACCAGTTGCCATTTTTCTTGCTGCGGAACCTCCAAGAAGCAGTGTTTTGCCGGTTACGACTCCGGGAATTGTATAGCCTTTTTGCATGCTGTAGGTGTCCATAATCCATGCCATTATTCTTTCATCCGTTCCCATATCAGGAGCAGGAATATCTCTCTCAGGACCTATTATCATCATTATCTCCGTTGTATATCTTCTGGTAAGGTGCTCAAGCTCATTTTCAGACATTTTGGTCGGGTCGCAGGCAATTCCGCCTTTTGCTCCTCCATAAGGAAGTCCGATAAGTGCGCATTTCCATGACATCCACATTGCAAGAGCTGCAACTTCACCAAGGTTTACTTCAGGATGGTACCTCAGTCCGCCTTTTGTTGGTCCCATTGTCATGTTGTGCTGTACCCTGTAACCTACAAACATTTTGGTCTCACCGCTATCCATTCGGACAGGAATAGATACAACCAGTGCCCTCCTTGGCAGCCTCAGCCTTTCAAAAACTCCTTGTTCCAAGCCTATTTTTTCAGCGATATTTTCAAGCTGCTTTACTGCCATATCAAACATAGGACTTTTGTATTCCATAAATTTTCCCCTCTCATTGAATTTTTTCTCCAAAAATTTATAAGTTCAAATTCCAAAATCCAAATATCAAAAGTTTTAATCATTTGAGCTTTGGATTTTATTTGGATTTTAAACTTTGACATTTGTCATTAGTTTATCTACACTTTTTAAACATAAGCTTTTGGTGCTCTGCACTGAAAGCAGGGAATTTTAGCCCTTGCTTTATCAATCTCATTCAAATCTATCTCTGTCTTAATCACTTCTTCCCCTTCTCCTGCTTCTTTCAGAACTTTTCCATTCGGGTCAACAATCATTGAATTTCCTGAAAGCACAAGTTTCCTGTCTCCTCCACAGCAGGCTGCGCCTATTACAAACAACTGGTTTTCTATTGCCCTTGCCTGAAGAAGTGTTCTCCAATGAGATACTCTTACCCGGGGCCACTGGGCAGGGATTACAATTATTTCAGCACCATTCAGAGCTAAAGACCTTGTCAGTTCAGGAAATCTTATGTCAAAGCATAGAATTGTTCCAATTTTACCAGATGATGTAATCAGAACATCAGAGCTATTTCCTCTTTTAAAATACTTGTCTTCTCTGAGCAATGGGAAGAGATGGATTTTTCTGTATTTTCCAATGACTCCTTTATGAGGTTCAACTGTAAATGCAGTATTGAAAAAATATTTTCCATCTCTTTCAACCATTGAGCTGATAATTGTTGTATTATAGCTGTTGGAGATTTTTTCAAATTCTTTAATAATGAGGTTTGTACGGTCAGATGTTTGTTCTAAATTCTTATAATCATATCCTGAATACCACATCTCAGGAAGGACAATCAAATCAGCTCCCTTTTCTGCAGCTTTCCTTACTTTTTTTAAAACACGGTTGAGATTCTGCTCAGGTCGTTCAGGTCTTATCTCAAGCTGGATAGCACAGACTACTTTTTTCTTATTTTTTAGCATATTATATTTTGATTTTTCCTAAATGCCGTGACAGGCGGGACGCCTGTCCTACTGCTTGAAAAACTCATCATCTTCCTTAAAAAGGAGAGTAGGACAGTTGTCTCGGCTGTCCTTTGGTGTTATTTCAATCCGGGAACTAAAAACCCTATTGATTTTTTCTACAATTTCTATATTTAGAACAGATAAAAGTCAACGCAAATTGGAAATAGCAGGTCAGGAGACCTGCCACTACCCTGGGTAGCATAGGGTCTCCTGACCCGATGTCTATTTCTATTATTCTTAGTACCTTATATAAATATGAGTGTTTTATATGTATTTAGGTTTAGATTTTCTACTCTCTGACAAAAAAGAAATATTCCTCTCTGAAGTCAATATTGGACTTCCTGGCGGTGCTTTTGAGTATGATATAGCTCATAAAGCTGTTTTTAGCAGAAAAGTAGATGTTTTTGAGAAAATAGAAGAAATCTCTCAGAGAAATTTCAGGAAAAGCTTCAGGGATTATATACATTCGCTGCCTTTCAGAAAAGAACTTAAAGAGTTTAAGTTCTTTATGGACAGGGAAATCACAACGCCTTTAAAACTTCATCCTGTTTTGAGGCTTGAAGACAAATGGATTCAGTATAATCTCCTGAGCAAAAAAATTGGCATGCCCTATACCGAGCTTTTTGATTTTTCTGATAAAGAGCAGATTGAAAGGCTTCTCAGCAGATTTGGTGCTGTAGCCTTAAAAAAGAGAACAGGAAGATGGGGAAAGGGATTTGAAGTTTTAAAAGACAGGAAACTGTCTGGAGCCATGATTGACATACCTTATCTGGCTCAGGAGTATGTTACTTCAAAAACAGATAATTACCTTTTATCCATAAGAACAGTATCCTTTGAAGGCGAGTTTGTGTGCATGAGCGGTGACCTTTCTGAATCTCACGATTCAAAATGGCGTTACATTGTTTTTATCAAAGCAGGAGAAAAGGTTTTATTGGAGAATAAGAATTTTGAAATCATAGATTTTGAGGAAATGTCATGGGAAGGAAAGATATGGTATGATGGAAAAATACCTGAGCATCAGAGGCTGAATCTTGTTGGCGACAAGGTCGCAAAGACATTTCTTTTATTGCCAAATGATATAATTGAAGGAATAAAAAAGATAACTGAAGATGTTGGAAAAATTTATATGAATCTGGATTTTTCAGAGCTTCCTGAGGCATGGTTTGAACAGAAAATAAAAGGTAAAAACAAAAAATAAATTTGTAATTTTGGCTTTTGTATTTTACATGCTCAAAAATAAGTAAACTTCTTCAGCTCTCATTTTAATTACTTCTTTTATTGAATACCTCTCCAAAGTTTTTTTTGCAGCTTTGTATCCGAGATAATAATCTTCCCTGCCGGGAGAATCCTTTGTTAAGGATGATTTCCTGTAGAGCCTGAAAAGGTTTCCTTTGGTATTTTTAATCTTGTCAATTCTGTTATAAATTTCATCAAAATGCTCTTCGCACCACATGTATGCAGGCTTTCCATAGAAAAGGTATTCCCAAGGTGGAAGATTTGGGAAAAGGCATTCTGAAAAAGCAGTTGCAATCCCCTCGCCCATTGAGTGTTCAATGAAAGGGGTAATAGACAGCAATCTGAGGTGATTCATCTTAATATTTCCTTTGTATGCTTTCATAACTTCGGGAGAGGTATCTCTTGCTGCGTGGGCAAGTTCGTGTGCTGTGACAAGGTCGAAATATTCTTTTTTTCCCGCAGGGTAATCAAGCCCAATGTAGATATGGGGGATTCCATTGTGATAAACTGTCACACCATCTACAATTCCGCGAAGGGTGAAGAAGAGGTTTATCCGCGCAGAGATTTTTCTATCAAGGAGAGTTTCAGCTTTCTTTAAAGTTTTAAAAACCCTTTCAGGATATTTCCATTCATTTAGCTTTTTAAAAATATCTTTATAAAAGTTGAGGTCAGTTTTTTCAAAAAGAGATTTTATTCCTACATTCCAAAGAAAGTTTAATTTCAGAAGCGGCGACAGATTCTCTTTGTTAGGTTCAAAATAAAGTTTCTTAAAATCCTTCCAGTTATTCTTGTAACCCGAGCTTTCACAAAATTTTCTAAAATCTTCTATAAGGTTAATAATTTCAGCCATGGCTACATCAACTTATAACCTATAACTTATAATTAATATTCCTCTACAAATCAATCAGCTTTATTTTTATCTGTTTTGAAATCTCGTTTTTCAATTTATCGCTTATTTCGTTATTAGAAAGCAATATCTCAAGGTCCTGTTTCAAAAAATTTTCAAGCAGTGAAACTGATGCTGAAAAAGGAGTCTTTGGGTTTTTGGTAAGATAGAATCTTACCTGATAGCGGTTTTTCCATTTCTTGTGAGTAGCAATTACCTCAAGGCTACTTGAAACTGTGTTTTTTTTCTGCATAAGAGTTATAATGTCAATCTCTGTGAGGCGAGGATTCCACAAAGCTGTCTCAAGAACCATTGGTTCCTTGTCATACAGCAGGACAAGCAAAAGGTCGCGGGGCGCATTCTTTGCCATTGAGATTTTTTCGCCAAGCGGGATTTCAGGGAGTTTTTTCTGCAGAAGGTCAATTGAGATTTTCCGCAGTCCTGAGGAGATTTCCTTGCTGTTTATGAGCTTGTACAAATCTCTTTTTAAGAGAAAACCAAGAAGTGCTTTTGAAATGCCAAGCGGGGTTTTAGGGTTTTTTGCAAGGGCAGATTTTACAGAATAATGCTGGTAGAGTTCAGGGATTTCTGTGATAAGCTTTAAAACCTCTGATGGCGTTTCTTTTCTGTTTGCCAGAAACTCTGCCTCGCTTTCATCAAGGTATCCCCTCTTAATAATTATTCCTGCTTTTTCTTCATCAAAAAGTTTTGGAACAAAGGAGAGAAGTTTTTCCTGACTGCCCTTTATAAACCTCTTTAATGACTCGTGTAGCTTCTCTGTTTCCTGAAGATGATGGTGTTTTCTGCTTTCTTTATCCATTAAGCATAAGCCCTTTTAAGTTATTAATAGTTGAAATAAATGCTTAAGTAAAGGATTGTTTGATTGCTTACTGATTAGTTTATAAAATATTGGATTGAAATTTAATTTTAAGAGTATAAGATACAAAAAAATATTTTTGACAAAAAATCAGGAGAGGGTTTTAATATGACAAAAATAATAGTATCCTATTGCCTCAAGCCCCAAGTTACCAAAGAAGAATATGAGAAATATTTCAGGAAAGAAAAGTATTCGCTGGTTACATCATTCCCTTCTGTAAAATCCTTTGAATTGAATAAGGTGGTTAATGTAATGGAAGGAGAAAAAACTGCTGATTATATGGGCATTCTCGAAATTGAGAGCTTAGAGGCATATCAAAAGGACAGAGAAACAGAAAAATTTCTTGCCAGATAGATTAATTTTGCTGAACCTTCTTCAATAAGGATTTTTTGTACTGAGCGTGTAGATATAGGTTTGTGAAGCTAAAAAAGTTTTCTGAAATTACTTGACAATGTTATATGTTTTACTTATTTCATTAAACAGAAAAGGATATAAACAAACAGAGGGGAATTATGAAAATATTTATTGATACTGCTGATATTAAGGCAATAAGAGAAGCTAATGAACTGGGCATAGTTGACGGGGTTACTACAAACCCTTCCTTGGTTGCAAAAGAGGGCAAGGATTTTAAGGAAATAATAAAAGAAATCTGTTCTATTGTAGATGGTCCAATAAGCGCTGAGGCTGTAAGCCTTGACTGCAACGGAATGCTTGCAGAGGCAAGAGAATTATCAAAGATTCATAAGAATGTAGTAATAAAAATTCCAATGATAAAAGAGGGTTTAAAGGCTGTAAAGATTCTTTCAAGAGACGGAATAAAGACAAATGTTACGCTTGTTTTCTCAGCGTCTCAGGCGCTTCTTGCTGCAAAGGCAGGGGCAACATTTGTGAGTCCATTTATTGGAAGGCTTGATGATATAAGCCATGTAGGAATGGAGATAATCCATCAGATAAGAACCATATATGACAACTATGGGTTTATAACTAAAATAATAGTGGCAAGCGTTCGCAATCCGCTCCATGTTGTTGATGCTGCGCTTGCAGGGGCAGATATTGCAACAATACCTCCTGCTGTGATTGACCAGCTCTTCAAACACCCTCTGACTGATATAGGGATTGAAAAATTTTTGTCAGACTGGGAAAAGGTTCCAAAGAAATAAATTCAAAGGGTAAAAGCCATGCCAATATTTGAATTTCAATGCAATGACTGTCACGAGGGATTCGAGAAGCTCGTATTTAAGCAGGATGCTCCTGTCGAATGTCCAAAGTGCAATAAAACAAATATTGTTAAAAAAATGTCTGTTTGCGGATTTTCAAGCGGTGGTAAATTCACTCCTTCATCAGGTTCTTCAGGGTGTAGCTCCTGCTCATCATCAAGCTGTTCAACCTGTAAGCCTAACTGATGCTGTGATAAGGCATTTGAGTCTAAGTAAATCACCCTGCACGGATAAACAAAACAAGCTATTGAAAAGCTGTAGAAATAGGTCGTTACAGGCTGTTGAAAAACCTGGTTTACTGTCATTGCGAGGAGCAAAGCGACGAAGCAATCTCCATTTTCTCCCCCTTTAGAAAAGGGGGATAGAGGGGGATTTGAGATTGCCACGCTCCCGAAATTTATCCTGAGCATGCCGAAGGGGTCGCTCGCAATGACAAAAAGGGAATTCTCGGTCAGCCTGTTTAGGTCTGTTTCTACAATTAAGCTCCATTAATTATTTTTTATGGAATGATAAGATTAATTAGAAAAATGTTATTCCGTTTTTCAGGATGATAAACAATGTTTCTTGAAAAAATAGCTGAGCATAAAAGAAAAGAATTAGAAGTTTCAAAAAAGAATCGTTCCCTTAAAGGAATGAAGACGCTCCTTGACAAGTGTTTTCCTTCAAGAAGATTCAGAGATGCTGTTGCAGGGAAAAATCAGAATAAGGAAATTAAAGGTTCAAAGATAATTGCAGAGGTGAAAAAAGCCTCTCCGTCAAAGGGGGTTATAAGAGAAGACTTCAATCCCCTGCAAATTGCACTCACCTATCAGAAGAATGGCGCAGTGGCAATTTCGGTTTTAACAGATGAGAAGTTTTTTCAGGGAAGCTTAAACCACATGCATCAGGTAGCAAAATCAACTATAATCCCTATACTGAGAAAGGATTTTATTATTGATGAATATCAGGTGCTTGAGGCAAGAGCTTGCAGGGCTGATGCCTTTCTGCTGATTGCAGGTCTTCTTGATAAGGAAAGACTAAGGGATTTCAGGCTCATTGGAGAGGAACTTGGCATGGATGCCCTTGTTGAGGTTCATACAATGGAGGAGCTTGAAAAGGCTCTTTTAAGCGGGGCTGGAATTATTGGAATCAATAACAGGGACCTTGCTACCTTTGAGGTTGATATAAAAAGAAGCATTGAAATGGTTCCTCATATACCAAAAGAAAAACTGATTGTGAGCGAGAGCGGAATAAAATCAAGAGAGGATATAATAAGGCTTGAAGAGGCTGGTGTTAATGCCTTTTTAATTGGAGAGACACTTTTGAAATCGAATAATATAGGAAAGAAACTAAAAGAACTGATAGGAATATCTGATTAACGAGATTGCTTCGTCGCTTTGCTTCTCGCAATGACATTAAAAATCTGTTTGTTTTGATATTTGAAATTTGGATTTTGAAATTTAACTTATAGTGCGTCCTTGCCTCTTTCCCCTGTCCTTATCCTTACAGCCTCCTCAACAGGAAGCACAAATATCTTTCCGTCTCCTATTTTACCTGTATGTGCTGTTGTGGCTATTACTTCAAGGGCTTTTTCCAGAAGCTCATCAGGGATGACTATTTCGAGTTTAACCTTTGGCAGAAAATCCACTACATATTCTGCACCACGGTAAAGCTCTGTGTGTCCCTTTTGCCTGCCAAACCCCTTTACTTCTGTGACTGTTATTCCCTGAACCCCTATTGTTCCAAGCTTCTCTTTTACTTCATCGAGTTTAAATGGCTTGATAATGGCTTCAATTTTTTTCATATTGTTATCCTTCTATATAGACTTTAAAAAATTTTTTTTTCCCTACCTGAATTAATACCTCATTGCCAGGAGCAATCTCAATGTTATCATCTTCAACTCTTGCTCCATCGATTTTAACCGCTCCTTCTTTTATTTTCCTCCTTGCTTCAGAAGTTGACGGAAA
The DNA here is from genome assembly GCA_001790855.1 of Candidatus Schekmanbacteria bacterium RIFCSPLOWO2_02_FULL_38_14. Lineage (NCBI taxonomy): Bacteria > Candidatus Schekmaniibacteriota > Candidatus Schekmanbacteria bacterium RIFCSPLOWO2_02_FULL_38_14. Next base: position 75,749 of record MGDH01000008.1, read on the forward strand.
GGCATTGATTGTTTTTAAAAGGTTTCCAATCCATACAGGCTTTCCGTCCCGGCATTTAACATTAATTTCAGGTATATCTGCTGGAACTTCTTTGAACCTGAATTGTTTTAAAAACTTCTGCTCAGCTTTTTCTGCTTCTTCGGGGCTGTGAAATCTTGCCACAATTTCTTTTGAAAGCTTCTGCTTTGCCTCCATTGGATGGATTTTTCCGCTTTTTATATTTTCAAACTCAGCCTGCGAAACATCGCTGACAAGCTCGTAATATCTTAACATCAGCTCATCAGAGACTGACATTACCTTGCCAAAGATTTCCTTTGGAGTTTCTGTGATTCCGATATAATTCCCAAGGCTTTTGCTCATCTTGTTCAGACCGTCAAGACCTTTAAGAAGGGGCATGGTGATTACGACCTGCGGTTTCTGGTTAAAGATTCTCTGCATATCTCTTCCAACAAGAAGGTTAAATTTCTGGTCTGTTCCTCCAATCTCTATATCAGCCGTTATTGCGACTGAATCGTATCCCTGAATAAGAGGATAAAATAGCTCATGGATTCCAATTGGTTTTTCTGCCTTAAACCTTTTTGTAAAGTCATCCCGCTCAAGCATTCTTGCTACTGTGTGTTGTGAGGCTATACGGATTAGTTCTGAGAGAGACATTTTTGCCATCCATGAGCTGTTAAAAACAACCTCTGTTTTTTCAGGGTCCAGGATTTTGAATACCTGTTGCTGATAGGTTTTGGAGTTTTCCCGAATCTCTTTTTCTGTCATGGGTTTTCTCATCTCATTCCTGCCTGAAGGGTCCCCGATTCTTGCAGTAAAGTCACCTATTAAAAAGAGGACTTTATGTCCTAGTTTTTGAAATATCCTCAGTTTCTGGAGTAAAACTGTATGCCCCAGATGAATATCAGGCGCTGTAGGGTCAAAACCTGCTTTTATCCGCAATGGGTTCTTATCCCTTTGTGATTCAAGGAGTTTTTCCTTAAGCTCCTCTTCAGAAATTATTTCTACAGTTCCCCTTTTTATAATTTCAATCTGTTCAAATATATCCATCAGTCTTAGTTTGGCCTGAAAATGCGGAGATGAAAACCCCCGTGTATCGACAGGAGTAACATAATTGTTCTGCTAATTTTTTCTTAATTTAAAAAGCCGCAAGGTTCAGGATTTTTTGTAAAAAAAATTCTCAAGAACAGACCCCACGGTCTTTTCAGGAATATTGTCCCGGATGATTGCAGAGCCAATTTCTTTTGTCAATACAAAACGGATTTTTCCATTCTTGACCTTTTTGTCTCTTTCCATTGCATTCATTATATCCTTAACAGGAAGAGATAGCTGTTTTTCTGGAAGCCCTACTGAACCTATCAGATTCTGCTGCCTTTCCATAACTGTTTTGCTGCATAGTCCTGCTTTATAGGCAATTTCTGAAACAAGAAACATTCCAATCAGCACAGCTTCTCCGTGCTTAAGAGTATGGTATTTGCCGAGTGATTCAATTGCATGCCCGATTGTATGGCCATAGTTAAGAATTGCGCGAAGACCACTTTCCTTTTCATCTTCTTCAACTATTCTTGCCTTATGGAAGCATGACCAGTATATGGCTTTGTTTAAAAGTTCTTTATTTGCTGATATTGAGTTAATGTTTTCTTCAAGGAGTGAAAACAGATTCTTATCCCTTATTGCAGCCATTTTTATTATTTCAGCAATGCCGTTTTTAAATTCTTTCTGAGGAAGAGTTTCAAGGACATCTGAATCAATTATTACCTGTTTTGGCTGGTAAAATGAACCAATCAGGTTTTTGCCAAGAGGGTGGTTTACAGCTACTTTTCCTCCTATGCTTGAATCAACCTGTGCAAGAAGAGTGGTTGGAATCTGCACATAGGGTACACCTCTCATATAAGTTGAAGCTACAAAACCTGCAAGGTCACCAATAACTCCTCCTCCAACAGCAAGGACAAGAGAGCCTCTTTCCATTTTCGCTTTTAACATCTCGTCATAGAGAAACCTTGCCCATTTAAGGCTTTTGGAGCTTTCACCATCAGGCACAACAGAATGTGCGACCTTATATTTTTTCCGCAGTTTTTTTTCTATTCCCTTTGAGTATAGTGAAAATACTACAGGATTTGTTACTATCATGACCTTTTCTATGTTGCCAAGGGGTTCAATAAGGGCATTAACTTCTTTCAAAATTCCTGAGCCAATAAGAATTCTGTAACTTCTCTCTTTCAGGTTTACTTTTACAATTTTCATAACAGGTTACATTTTTCACACAGATTTTCTCAGAAATCAACTTTAATTTGAGAACGGATAAAAAATAAAGCTCTGGATAGAGGATATAAAACAGACTGATTCTATTTATTAATAATTGAATTATCTAACATATAAAAAATTTTTGACATTCCTGTTTTTTCGCTTGACATAAAATTTATAATGATTAAAATTAAAAATTTCTTAATCGCCGTTTAATCATTTTTAGAGAGTTTATGTCGCCGATGTAGCTCAACTGGCAGAGCAGCTGATTTGTAATCAGCAGGTTGGAGGTTCGAGTCCTCTCATCGGCTAACATAATGATTTTCAAGAGGGGAGGTTCCCGAGCGGTCAAAGGGAGCAGACTGTAAATCTGCCGGCGCAGTCCTTCGGAGGTTCGAATCCTCCCCTCCCCAGGAAAAATTGCGAAGCAACTTTTACTGAAAGCTGAAAGCTATTGGCTAATAGCTTTTTTAGTGGAAGCGTAAGCTTCCCTGTGCGGGAATAGCTCAGCTGGCTAGAGCGTCAGCCTTCCAAGCTGAGGGTCGCGGGTTCGAATCCCGTTTCCCGCTTAGAATATTAAGAGGTCAAAGGCTTTTTTTAAAGCCTTTGACCTCTTAATTGCCCACGTAGCTCAGTGGTGGAGCACTTCCTTGGTAAGGAAGAGGCCATCGGTTCAATCCCGATCGTGGGCTCTGAATTTGGAAGGATACTTGGAGAATAAAAAATCACAAATTCCAAATATCAAACAAATTCAAAATTTCGATGTTCAAAACTATTTTGGATTTAGGTCATTAGAATTTAGGATTTGTTTAGGATTTAGAATTTAGGCTTTTGATATAAAGGACTAATAAAGAATTTAATTAGGAGGGTGGTATTATGAGTAAGGCTAAGTTTGAGCGCAAGAAGCCACATGTAAACGTAGGGACGATAGGGCATATAGACCACGGTAAGACGACATTGACCAGTGCGTTGACGCGGGTATTGGCAACGAAGGGATATG
>MGDH01000009.1:0-51793 GCA_001790855.1 Candidatus Schekmanbacteria bacterium RIFCSPLOWO2_02_FULL_38_14
GGCTGTTACACTGACATTTTCATGTGGCTACCACATACAGAAAAATCATTCTTGACATTTACTTTTATTCCATTTATATCTTGCCAAAAAACATTATGCATAACATAATGAATTTATTAGTTTATTTAGGAAAGGAGAACACTTTAATTATATGGAGCAAATGGAATTACTTGAGGATAAAATTGTTAAAATGATAGAACTCATGAGAAAATACAAAAAAGAAAATTCAAACCTTAATTCAGAGGTCAATGAGTTAAGAACTAAACTTGAGGAAAAACAATCTGTGAACAAAGAAAAGGAAAAGTTAAAGGATAAAGTCGAACTTTTGCTCAGCGAAAAAGAAAATCTTGTTAAAGAACGGGAGACCGTTAAGGTTGCAATCGAGAAGATTTTAAAGCATGTTGAAAATATCTTGTAAAACTTATGGACGAGAAACCAGAAATAGCAGGAAGTAAAGCACGGCAGATAAAAGTAGATATCTTAGGAAAAACATATACTCTGAAGGGAGACTCAGATTCTGAGTATATGGAAAAGGTAGCCGACTATGTAAATCAAAAGATGAAAGCATTATCTGTAAATTCTGAAATAGTAGATTCTTCGAAAATTGCTATACTGACAGCCCTGAATATTGCTGACGAACTGTTTAAGGCTAAAGATAAACTTGTGAATATAATCAAGACCAACGAAGAAAAGACATCAGATATACTCAACCGTTTAGATCAGGAATTTAGAAGTTCTAAAGATTTTCTTGAAAACCCTTAATAAAAAATATATAATTTAATTGAATTAATTTTATTTGTAATTTTTTGGTAAAATCATCGGGTAAGGTAAAAAGGAAGCATAAAAGTTTTTGAAAGATTTGAAAGAGATGAATAAAAAAAGTCCATGGAGAACTATTGTTAACTCAGTCGGAAGATTTTTTATAGAAAATAAACTGTTAAAAACTTCTTCTCTTCTATATTTTAAGATAAAAAATCTGCTACAAGATTCCCGTATAAGTAGCAGAAAAAGATTTTTCTGTATAGTTTCTGCTCCATGGATTAATCTCTCTCTATTGACTTGCTCATTATCTCTGCAATAATCTTTTATTTCTTCTGAACTTTTTCAGAAAAGTTCATCCTTATCCTGATTAATTTTGAAACTCCCTGCAGTAAGCTGTTGGGATTGTGCTGACTATGCATTTTAAGAGTATCTTTAATATTTAAGAGGGATATTTATTTGTCAAAAAATAAAATCCGGAAAGAAATGCTTTTTCGAAGGGAAAGGTTATCTGAAAAAACATCAAGTTTTTTTTCCAAAGCCATTGTGGAAAAAATTAATAATTTAAGAGAGTTTAAAGATGCAAAGACAATCTTCTGCTATATATCAAAGGGAAAGGAAGTCTGCACAGAAGATATAATAAAAAAAAGTATTTATATGAATAAAAAAATAATAGCACCAAGAGTAGATGTACATAAGGATAAAATTGTCCTCCATGAAATAAAAAGCCTGAAAAATGATCTCTCTGCAGGCTTCAAAGGAATTTTAGAGCCAAAATTGCATCTGCCTACTCTGAATAACATCAGGAACATTAACTTTGCTATAATTCCAGGAATAGCATTTGACAGAAACGGAAGAAGAATAGGTTTTGGAAAAGGGTTTTTTGATAAGTTACTTTCAAAAAAAAACCTGTATCCAGTCCTTTGCGGTATAGCTTTTGATTTTCAGATTATAGATGATATTCCATATTTTTCTCATGATATTTGTATGGACATCATTGTGAGTGAGAAAAGAATAATCAGGTGTTAATTTAAATTTTAAAAATTAAGGAGGATATAAATTGCCAGAAATTACTTATCTAATAATATGTTTTATTGCGGGGCTTCTAACAGGAGGTTTGTCTTTTGGTGTTTTATACTTTGTCCGCTCAAAATCCAGTGAAACGAAAATAGTCCAGGCTAAAGAAGCAGCGACAAAAATTCTTTCAGAAGCAGAAAAAGAAGCTAAAGGAATAAGAAAAGAAGCTGCCATTGAAGCAAAGGAAACTGTTTTAAAATCAAAAGCAGAATTTGAAAAAGAATACAGGGAAAAAAGAAAAGAACTTCAGATTCTGGAAAAAAGGCTCATGCAAAAAGAGGAAAACATTGACAGAAAGATAGATTTCCTCTCAAAAAAAGAATTTAACCTTCAATCGAGGGAAAATGAGCTGAAAAAGAAAGAGGAAAAGATTAAAAAGGATGAAGAAAACCTTAACAGCCTGACAATGGAATGCAAAAAAAAGCTTGAGAGAATTGCAGGAATGTCAGTTGTTGAAGCAAAGAATATGCTATTGGAAAGCATTAAGGAAGAAGCAAGGCACGAGTCAATCAAACATATTAAAAAAATAGAAGATGAAGCACGTGCACAGGCAGCTAAGAAGTCTAAGGAAATAATTGTGACAGCTATCCAGAGGACTTCATCAGATATTGTGCCAGAAACTACAGTCTCTGTCGTAGACCTTCCGTCTGATGAAATGAAAGGAAGAATTATTGGAAGGGAAGGAAGAAATATCAGATCTTTTGAAATAGCTACGGGTATAAACCTGATAATAGATGATACCCCTGAAGCAGTAATTCTTTCAGGGTATGATCCTATAAAAAGGGAAATAGCTAAAAGAACTCTGGAGCGATTGATTGCCGACGGAAGAATTCATCCTGGGAAAATAGAGGAAATTCTTTCTAAAGTAAGAGAAGAAATTGCTGTTGCAATACGTGAATACGGAGAACAGGCTGCCTTTGATTTAGGTATTCACGAGATACATCCTGAAATAATTAAGCTTCTTGGTAAATTAAAATTCAGAACAAGCTATGCGCAGAACGTTCTTGAACATTCAAAAGAAGTGGCAAGATTGTGCGGAATAATGGCTGCCGAGCTTGGAATTAATACAACTCTTGCAAAAAGAGCCGGGTTTCTCCATGATATAGGAAAAGCTATTGACCATGAAACCGAAGGCTCTCATGCGCTAATAGGGGCAGAGATGGCAAAAAAATACGGGGAATCAAGCCTCGTAGTAAATGCAATTGAATCTCATCATGAAGAGGCTGCTCCACAGTCTCTTGAAGCAGTCCTGATTCAGGCAGGCGATGCTTTATCAGCTGCACGACCTGGAGCAAGGAGAGAGATACTTGAAAGCTATATCAAGCGCCTTGAGAAATTAGAAGAACTGGCTTCTTCTTTTAAAGGGGTGGAAAAATCCTATGCCATCCAGGCAGGAAGAGAAATAAGAATCATTGTTAATAACAGCGAACTTTCTGATGAAGCAACTTATTCCCTTGCCCGTGACATTGCGCAGAAAATAGAAAAAGAGCTCTCTTATCCCGGACAGATTAAAGTCACTGCAATACGGGAAACAAGAGTTGTAGAATTCGCGAAATAAAATTAGAGGTTGTTTTTAAAAATTTGAAAACAATATCAGGGAAACAAAAGTTGTCAGATTATTTAAGCCTTAAATCTGACAACTTTTGCTCAAACTGAGTCAGTTCACTCAGCAATTCATTGACAACATCCTTTGATTTTGCAATTTTTTCTTTAAGGATTGCAATCCTTTCATTTAAATCCTCATTTTCTGCTGACGTTGTTTTCTGGCGATTTGTTTCATTTTTTTTGTTTAAAACCTCAATTACAAGCCTTGAAATATGCTTTAAAGTCTCAAAAACCCCTGTTCCGTCTATTGAGCATGATTTAATTACCTCGAGATTTCTGTCATTGATTACTGAATTCAGTTCCTCATCGCTGACCCTGTCCTGAATATCCTGTTTGTTAAACTGAAGCGCCATCGGAATTGAATAATAATCTATCCCCAGTTCCTCTAAATTTGCTTTCAAATTATTCATGCTTTCAATATTTGCTCCAATAAGGTCTCTGTTTGAATCAGCGACAAAAACTATTGCATCAACTCCCTTAAGAACCAGTTTACGGGTACTGTTATATTTTACCTGTCCCGGAACAGTGTAAAGCTGGAGTTTAATATTAAATCCCTTTACTTCACCTAAATCCATAGGAAGGAGGTCAAAAAAAAGTGTTCTGTCAGTTTCTGTTGCCAGAGAAATCAGCTTACCTCTGGTCTGAGGATTGGTTTTTTTACAGATATATTCCAGATTACTGGTTTTTCCACTAAGAGCTGGACCATAATACACAATTTTAATCACTACCTCTTTTGATGTGTAATTAAATAGCAAGCCAAAACCTCCTTGAGAATGACTCAACCAGATCAGAGAGTTTTACAGATAATTTCTTGAGTAATTTCTATTATTTTTCATTAGTCAGAGCAAGATTAACCGGTTGCATAACTTCTTAATACATATTATATTAGTTATTTAATTTAACTAAAAGTCAAGGCATTTTAAATTCATATTAAAAAAATTTTCAGTAATCTTGTTTGATTGATGGAATAATTTTGAAAATGATTAATGAATACGAAAAATTAACTTTGGATAAGATTTTATCTTTCTGCTCTTCATGGCTTTTCTCTGCTGACAACATAATATACTTCGAAGAAACCTCGTCTACAAATGATATAGCAAAAAAAATAGCAGGTGAAGGAGCACCGGAAGGAACCATTGTCGTTGCTGAATCCCAGACCCTTGGCAGAGGGAGAGGCGGGAAACAATGGGAATCACCCAAATATCTTGGAATTTATTTTTCATTTATCCTCAGGCCAAAGATAGATAAGGCGCTAATCCCTTATATCTCCATGATGGCAAGCATTGCAGCAGCAGAGGCGATAAAAGAAGAAACAGTCCTTGATACAAAGATAAAATGGCCAAATGATTTATTGATAAACGGTAAAAAAGTATGTGGAATGCTGGTTGAGGGAAGTACTGTAAAAGACAAGCTTGAATTTCTTGTTGTTGGCATTGGTATAAATGTAAACAATGAATTTTTCCCGGGAAGCTATTTATACCCTCCTACTTCTCTGAAAATAGAAAAGGGAATCCCTCTTTCAAGAAAAAAGATTCTTAAGCGTTTACTTGAAAAAACAGAACAATGGTACTCTGTTTTAGTCTGGCAAAAAGAAAGCCATCTAATATTAAAAAGATGCAAGGAATTATCGCATACAATTGGAAAAATTATATCAGTTAGAACAGGCAACGAAATATTCAAAGGCTATGCCTTGGATATTGATAAAACAGGATATCTCATATTAGAAAAGGAAAACGGAGAAATCAAAAAAATTCCTTCAGGAGAAATTATAATTTAGTAAAATAAAATTAAATATTTCAATGCAATTTTATCAGTTTTCTGCTAAAATCTTACCATTGAAAAGCCTTGACATTAAGCTGTGGAAATAGTATTTTTCACCAACATCTTTATAAGATTTAATTTAACTGATTTATTTAACCAAATTGTTTTTATATATGATACTCAAGACTGCAAAAAATGTTTTAAAAATTGAAGCTGATGCCATCAAAAAACTGATAACAAGGCTTGATGACTCATTTATCAATGCCGTTGATATCCTCTACTCCTGTAAGGGCAGAGTAATTGTAACCGGCATTGGGAAATCCGGATGGATTGGGAATAAAATCGCGGCAACTTTTGCAAGCACAGGAACACCTTCTTTTTTCCTTCATCCTGCAGAAGGGAGCCACGGAGACCTCGGCATGGTGGTAAAAGATGATGTTGTGCTGGCTATATCAAATAGCGGAGAGACTAAAGAAATCAATGAAATTCTTCCAATCATAAAAAGGCTTGGGGTTAAATTAATATCTTTTACCGGAAATTTAAATTCTCTCCTTGCAAAAGAAAGCGATGTAACCCTTGATGTCCGTGTAGACAAGGAAGCCTGTCCCCTGGGACTTGCTCCAACAGCAAGCACAACTGCAGCATTGGCAATGGGAGATGCACTCGCAATTTCTCTCTTAAAAAAAAGAGGTTTTAAAAAAGAAAACTTTGCCCTTTTTCATCCGGGAGGACAACTGGGGAAAAAACTGCTTCTCAAGGTAGAAAACCTCATGCATAAAGGCAATGAAATACCAATAGTCAGTGAAGATGCTTCAATGAAAAAAGCGATAATTGAGATTACTTCCAAAAAACTCGGAGTTACTATAGTTGTTGGTAAAAAAGAAAAATTGATTGGAATAATAACAGATGGCGACCTCAGGAGAGCTATTGAAAAGTACTCTGATATTATGGAAAGAAAAATGAGGGAAATTATGACACAAAACCCCAAAACAATAAAAGCTTCTTCTCTCGCAGTGGAGGCTTTAAGGATTATGGAAAAATATTCTATTACTTCAATAGTGGTTCAGGATAAAAACAAGAAACCCGAGGGAATAATTCATCTCCACAATATTCTTAAATCAGGAATAGTTTAGAATTTAACAGAAAGGTTTAAATCAGTTGAAAAATTCCTTTGACGTTGACACAAGGGCAAAAAATATAAAATTTATTATTTTAGACGTTGATGGCGTTCTAACTGATGGCAGAATTACATTTAACAGCAAAAATGAAGAGTTTAAATCATTTGATGTTAAGGACGGGCATGGAATTAAACTGGCACAGAGATGTGGAATCAAATTTGCAATCATAACAGGACGGTGGTCCCCAATAGTTGAAAAAAGATGTAAAGAGCTTAATATTGATGAAGTTCATCAGAACGCAGATGACAAGGCTAAAATATTTAATGAGATTTTAAACAAATATAAGATTAAAGAGGAGGAAGTAGCTTACATGGGTGACGACCTTGCAGATGTTCCTGTCTTTAAACGGGCAGGGCTTGCTGCAACAGTGTCTGATGCCTTTGACTATATAAAAAAAGAAGTTCACTATATAACAAAGCTAAAAGGCGGAAGAGGTGCTGTAAGGGAATTGATAGACTTTATTCTACAGAAACAAAGTCAATGGAATAGTATAATAAAAAAAGAGTTTTTTGACAGGGCAGGAGCAGAATGACAGGGTTATCATTAATAAAGAAGAACAAGTCAGCCATATATATCACAATGATTTTATTTTTATTAGTGCTGGTAGCCATATCAGGCTATTTCATGAACACTTCAAAAAACCTTGGCAATAAGAAAACCGAACTTACAAAAAACAAGGCTACCATAAGTATTCAACCGCTGGTTTTTTCTCAGGAAGTTGAAAATAAAAATAAATTTATCCTTTCAGCAGACAGTGCTAAATTTTTTCAGGAACAAGGCAAGGGAATTTTAAAAAATTTCAGCATTACTTATATCTATAACGGAGGGAAAAAGCTTACTATTTCAGGAGCAAACGCAGAAGTTAACATAAATGCCAACAGAGATTTTTCACAGGATATAAGCATTGCAAATATTTATTCAGGAGGAAAGATTACTGCTGTTTCCAGCGAAGGTTACAGGTTTGAAACAAAAGACCTCGTGTGGAACGGCGACAGGAAAGTAATTTCCACCAAAGAACCAATTACCTTCTATGGAAAGAATTTCAAGTTAACAGGGGAAGGATTGAATGCTGATATTAATAATGAAGAAATAGAAATAACAAGCAAAGTAGATGTCACTGCAGCACCGGAATCCTTAGACAAACTTAAGCCCGAAAACACTAATATTAAAAACCCTCTCGGGAGAAAGATCTATCAATGAGAAAAACAGGAATAAATATTTTCACAGGATTCTTATCTGCCGTATTCCTCTTGTTAATCTCCCTAAATATGGTGCTCGGAGAAACCTCTGTTCTGGACACATTTAGCAAAGGCTCGAACCAGAATGTTTCAATCCATATAACTGCTGACAGAATGGAAGGTTACAACAAAAAAAATCTTATTATTTTTTATGGAAATGTAAAAGCCATAAGAGGAGATACAACGCTTTGGGCTGACCGAATGGACATTTTTTTTGACAGGGAAGAAAAAAAAGTAGAAAGAATTGTAGCATTGGGCAGTGTAAGGGTTAATCAGGAAGACAGAAATGCCGTTGCATCAAAAGCAACCTATTTTGAAAATGGAATGAAAATTATTCTTGAAGGGAATCCAAAATTATGGCAGAAAAATGACCTCTTAAAAGGAAATAGAATTACTCTTTTTCTCAATGAAGACAGAATAGTAGTTGAAACCGCAGATGTTCAAATTCATCCTAAAAATGCAAATATTACTGGTAAAAAAACTGCAAAGGATGAAAAAAAATGAAGTCTTTGAATGTGTCAAACTTGGCAAAAACATACGGGGAAAGAAAAGTTGTTGATGACGTATCACTCAAAGTTTCAAGCGGTGAAGTCGTCGGGCTTTTAGGCCCAAATGGTGCCGGGAAGACCACAATTTTTTATATGACAGTAGGACTTGTCAATCCTGATGAAGGTAAAATATATTTAAACGGAGAAACCATTGAAAATCTCCCAATGTATCAAAGAGCAAGAAAAGGCATAGGATATCTTCCGCAGGAATCTTCCATATTCAGAAAACTCACAGTTGAAGAAAATTTTCTTGCAATCCTTGAAATGTATCCGCTTACTGATAAGGAAAGGAGAAAAGTCCTGGATGAACTCCTCAATGAGCTTCACATTGCTCATCTGGCAAAAAATAAGGCATTCACTCTTTCAGGAGGTGAAAGGCGAAGAGTTGAAATAACAAGGACACTCATTTCCAAACCGCAATTCATACTTCTGGACGAACCATTTGCGGGTATTGACCCTAAATCTATTGATGACCTGCAGCAGATAATCAACCATTTAAAGAATAAAGGCATAGGTGTTTTGATTACTGATCATAATGTTAGAGAAACTCTCCAAATCACTGACAGAGCCTATATAATAAACGAAGGAAAGATTCTTGAAGAAGGAATCCCTGATAAGATAGCAGAAAGTTCTAAAGTAAGACAAATATTTCTTGGTGATAAATTTCAACTTATTTCTTGAGATAAGATATGGCACTTGAAATTAAACTACAGTTAAAGCAGATGCAAAAGCTCGTAATGACTACCGAGCTTCGCAATGCAATAAAACTGCTCACCCTTTCAAGATTGGAATTACAGCAGCTTGTTCAGCAGAAACTGCTGGAAAACCCGTTTCTTGAAGAAGTCAATGATGAAACAGAAGATGAACTCGATGAACAGGACACATCATTGGCAGGTGAAAATCAAAAGGAAGATCCCGTTTCTGTCTCTAAAAAAGAAGAAGAAATAGACTTCAGAAAAAAAGCAGAAGAAATAAACTGGGAAGATTTTACACAGGCATATCAGGACAATTACGAAACCAACCTGAGCTCAGACTATCAGGACAAATCTCCTCAGTATGAAAACATTCTGGCATCCAAAGTCACTCTCTCAGAATACCTCACAAATCAACTCAGGCTTGTCTGGAGTTCAAAAGAAGAGTTTGAGGCAGGTTGTTTTCTTATAGGAAATCTTGATGAAAACGGATATTTGGCAACTCCTTTAAGCGAGTTGATTGAACAGCACCATTTAGATTCTTCAGTAGTTTATAAAGCCCACGAACTGTTGAAGAACCTGGAACCAGAGGGCATCGGCTCGCAGAATCTGCAGGAATGTCTTCTTGCACAGGTCAAGCATCAAGGCATTACAGATCCGCTTATTACAAAAATCATTTCAAACCATCTTCCAGAATTAGAGTTGTCTAATTTTAAAGCAGTTGCTGATAAATGTAATGTTGCAGAAAAAGAAGTTTTAGAAGCACTTAAGTTCATAAAAACCCTTGACCCAAAACCTGCAAGAAATTTTGGCGGTGATGAAATAAAGTATATTATTCCTGATATCTTTGTGGTTAAAGTTGATGATAAATATGTGGTTTATCTGAACGATGATGGTTTTAACAACTTCAGAATCAATCCTTTTTACAGAGAATTTCTCCATAAAAAGAACAGCGACAATAATGCCACAAAGACATATCTTGAGCAGAAATTCCGGTCTGCTTTATGGCTTTTAAAAACTATGAGACATCGTCAGCAGACAATCTATAAAGTGTCTGTGAGCATTGTTAACAGGCAGAAAGAATTTTTTGACCATGGCATATCCCACCTAAAACCAATGGTATTAAGAGAAATAGCAAAAGACATATCTCTCCACGAATGTACTGTAAGCAGGGTAACAAGCAATAAATATATGCACACTCCACAGGGACTGTTTGAGTTGAAATTTTTCTTTACTAGCGGCTTAACCGGAACAGAAGGAAGCCGCTATTCCTGCATAACGGTTAAAAATATGATTAAAGAGATTATTACGAAGGAAAATAAAGAGAAGCCATTCAGCGATAAAAGAATTGTGCAGATTCTGGAAGGACAGAATCTAAAGCTCGCACGCAGAACTATTGCTAAGTACAGGGAAGATTTGGGAATTCTTCCTTCAGCCAGGAGAAAGGAGCTGGTTTAACAAAGGATTTTATTAATCAAGAAAAGGAGGAACTTAGTGCAGATAACAGTAACTGGCAGACATATGGAATTAACCCCCACCTTAAAGGACCATGTTCAGTCAAAGGTAAGCAAGCTTAATAAGTACCTTGAAAATATCCTCGAAGCCCATGTGGTTTTATCTGTGGAAAAATACAGACACATAGCAGAGATAACCATCCACATGGATGGTGTTAATATTACAGGCAAGGGTGAAACAGATGATATGTATGCCTCAATAGACCAGGTTCTGGAAAAAATTGAGCATCAGATAACGAAAAGAAAATCCAAGCATCGTACACCGTCAAACAGAAAAGAGAACATTGAACAAAAATTAAGCAATAATTTAACCGCCTTGGAAGAAAGGAACAGTCTTGAAACAGAAACATTTGCAGGTCAACTGGTCAAATCATCAAGATTTGAACCGAAACCAATGTCCCCTGCAGAAGCCGTTATGCAGTTAAAAGTTTCATATGATCAATTTTTAGTATTTGCTAATTCGACAACGAATGTTATAAATGTGGTTTACAAGAAAAAGGATGGTAATTTTGGACTTATAGAGCCTGACATAACTCACAATCATTAATATTGTGTTTATATGAAAGGCGAAAACTCTATCTTTATGTACAAAATTGGATTTGAGAATGAAAATATCAGATATTATGAAAGAAAGAGGTATATTACCAAACCTTGCTTCACGTGATAAATTAGGAGCATTAAGGGATCTCGCTAATCTTCTGGTAACTACTTTTAAACTAAAAGAAGATGCAGAAAAATTAGTAAAAATCCTGGAAGACAGAGAAAAACTCGGAAGTACAGGAATCGGAGACGGTATAGCCATACCTCATGGTAAGCTATCATCCCTCAAGGAAGAGTTGCTGGTGCTTGGAAGGTCAAAGGAAGGAATCGATTTCAATTCCATGGACGGAAAACCAACTTATCTGTTTTTTCTCCTGATGGGTCCCGAAGAAGCTGCTGGAATCCATTTGAAAGCCCTGGCAAGGCTTTCAAGGTTGCTTAAAAATGCTTTATTTAGAGATTCTTTGATGAAAGCCGGTAATTCCGTTGAAATGATGGAAATGATTAAACTTGAAGATTCCAAATACTGAACATGATGAAAAAATTCATCCAGGTCAAGGATTTGATTAATGAAAAGGGGAAAGAGTTTCAACTCTCCGCTCTGACAAATAAAACAGGCTTTGAAAATATAATCAGTTCTACGCGGGCTCAAAAAGCCGGATTGGTGTTAGTTGGATTTTTAGAGCATCTCATCCCTTCCGGTATCCAGATTTTTGGAAATTCTGAAATTTATTTTTTAAAAACTCTCCCATGTAAAAAACAAAAGGAAGTCATAGATAATTTTTTTGCATCTAAAATCCCTTGTTTGGTAATATCAAAAACGCCATCTATCCCTGAAGTAATTTATGAATCAGCAAAAAAGAGAAAAGTATCTGTGATTAAATCCAACCTTTACAGTTCCAATCTTATATCAAATATCACTTCATATCTGGAAAATCGCCTGGCTCACACAATAACAATTCATGGAGTTATGGTGGAAGTATTTGGAGTCGGAGTTCTTCTCCTCGGGAAAAGCGGAGTAGGTAAAAGTGAAATAGTTTTAGACCTCATTGTAAAAGGACACCGGCTTGTTGCAGATGATGTGGTTGAAATAAAAAGAACTTCATTAAATACAATTGAAGGACAAAGCCCTATAGCCATACGCCACCATATGGAGATACGCGGGTTAGGCATAATCAACATAAAAGACCTTTTCGGGGTCACTTCAATCCGCATTTCTAAAAAGGTTCATCTTGTTGTTGAACTGGAAGAATGGAAAACCTCCTATGAATATGACAGACTCGGGCTTGATGAGAAGACACATGAAATTCTTGGCATAAAAATACCAAAGATTGTAATGCCCGTTGCGCCTGGCAGAAACATGTCAATGATTATAGAAATTGCGGCAAGAAATTACTTGCTTAAAAAAATGGGCTATCATTCAGCTGAAAAACTGAACCAGAAGCTGATTTCAAAAATAAATGAAGAAGCCCGTGCAGTCAGAAATGAGAGAAAAGCAAAAAAACAATTATTATTTTAGGATTTAACTATGGTAGGTGCCGTCATAGTAACACATGGAAATCTCGGTGATGAGATTGTCAAATCTGCTGAGACGATTATAGGCGTTCAGAAAAAATTAAAGAGTGTGGTAATAAAGCATGAAGATAGCGAAGCAACTGTAAGAGAAAATATCTCAAAAGCCATCAGTGAAGTTGATGACGGAGATGGAATTCTTATATTCACAGATATGTTTGGCGGAACTCCTTCGAACTTGAGTCTGTGCTTTCTTGAAGAAAACCGTGTCGAGGTTGTAACAGGAATAAATCTCCCTATGCTGATTAAATTCTCATCAGAAAGAAAAAAAGCACCCCTGCCGGAGCTTGCAGCAATCATCAAGGAATATGGCCAGAAACATATTCTGGTTGCAAGCCAAATCCTTCAAAAAAACAAAAGCGGTTTATAGGAGATTTTTCATTGAATTGCATATTTTTTCATGTAGATGACAGATTAATTCACGGTCAGGTGGTAGAAGGGTGGATTAAGTTCCTGCATGCAACCAAAATCGTCGTAATTGATGACAGAGTTGCCAGCGATCCCTTTCAAAAATCTATAATGGAAATTGCCGTTCCGTCAGATATCAAAGTCTGCATATCAACAGTTGCAGATTCAGTAAATAAAATTAAAATCTGTTCAGAAGGAAAGGAGAACACTGTGGTTTTGTTTTCAAATCTGGAAGATGTCTTCAAGGCTGTCACGCTTGGTATCAAACTGGATAAGCTTAACCTCGGAGGATTAAGGTTTGAAAAAGGTAAAAAACTAATCTCGAAGACGATTTTTCTGAACGAACAGAACGCTGAAATTCTTAAAAAACTAATGAACTTTGGGGTTGAAATAAATATACAGTCAATACCTTCTGAAACCCCAAAAAATATACAACAGGTATTAGGAAAAATTTTTTAAATTTAATGGGAAAGATTCATTTTTCACTCGCAATACACAACCATCAGCCCCTTGGTAATTTTAACGAAATCTTTGAAATTTCTTTTAATAAATCTTATCTACCATTCCTTGAAATTGTGAAGTCCTTTCCCTATATCAAACTTGCTTTACACTACTCAGGAATACTTCTTGACTGGATAATAAAGAACCATCCGGATTTTGCAGAATCATTAAAATTGCTTATCTCTAACGGCCAGATAGAGCTGCTCTCCGGAGCTTTTTACGAGCCAATTCTTACCAGCCTGAATAAAGCTGACAGACTTGACCAGATTAAAAAGATGAACGATTTTATTTTCGAAAATTTTAAATATACTCCAAAAGGACTCTGGCTCGCGGAACGGGTATGGGATTCAAACATAATTGAGTCCATTGCTGATGCAGGGCTGGAATACGCTATTGTAGACGACTTCCATCTTATCTCAGCAGGTTTGAGAAGGCAGGATACATACGGATATTTCACAACAGAAGAAGAAGGCAGAAACATTGCATTATTTCCCTCTAACCAGACTCTCAGATACCTCATTCCGTTCCACCCTCCTGAACAGACTATCAATTTTCTCCATAATGAAAGCAATGAACAAAAGGACCCTCTTTTTTTTATGGGAGATGATGGGGAAAAATTCGGAATTTGGCCAGGAACCTACCATACTGTTTATGAGATGAGATGGCTGGAGAGGTTTTTTAATTCCCTTATAGAAAACTATAACAAAATTGCAATAATAACTCCTGGAGAATACTTAAAATCCCATCCTCCTGTCAGCCAGATATACCTTCCTACCTGTTCATACCAGGAAATGATGGTATGGGCTCTTCCAACTCCTGCTCAGAAAAAATTCAGGAAAATAGCAAAAGAACTTCAAGGCAGAGAGGATTTGAATGAATATCTTGGTTTTATAAAAGGAGGAGTCTGGAAAAACTTTTTTGTAAAGTATGCTGAATCAAACCTTATATACAGGAAAATGCTTCATCTTTCAAACAGGATAAGAGGCTTTAATTTCAAGTCCGAAAAAAGAAAAAATGAAGCATTGGATTTTCTTTTTCAGAGCCAGTGCAATGATGCATACTGGCATGGAATATTTGGAGGACTATATCTTCCTCACCTCCGTTCAGCAATATACTCATCGCTGATTAAGGCAGAAAAGATTCTTGAGGAAGAAATTTTTGGCGGGAAAAATTTTCTGAATATTGAATCTGTTGATTTGGATAATGACTCAAAGGAAGAGCTTATATTGAAAAACAAATTTCTAACTCTCATCATAAAACCCGACAAGGGCGGAAGCTTGATTGAATTTGACTATAAACCAAGAAACTTTAACCTTGTGAATTCTCTTATCAGAAGAGAAGAAGCATATCATGACGATCTTTTAAACCTTGAAAAACACCATGGAGAAAATTCTGGTTCTGAAACAAAAACAATTCATGAAACTGCTTCCCAGAAAGAATCAGGACTTTGCGAGCACCTGAGCTATGACTGGTATCAGAGAAACTGCTTGATAGACCATTTTTTTGATACCTCTCTAACACTTGATAATCTGAAAAAAAATCTTTTCAGGGAGCAGGGTGATTTCATACTTAATCCATATAAGTATCATTTTTCAAAAAGGGTTATTGATATGGATTTAACGCTTGAAAGAGAGGGAACCGTAAACAAAAATTTCAGAGTAAAGGTAATAAAAAATATCAACATTTCCATCAATACGAAAAGAATTACTTTTACATACAAAGTTATCAATAATTCAGATTCAGTTCTTGACACTGTTTTCGGGACAGAATTCAATTTTGGCTTGTTGGGAGGAAATTCTCCTCTTCATTTTTTTGAAATAGATACAGAAGGAACTCCTGTAAGGTTTAACCTCGCGAGCAGCGGGGAAATCGATAAGATTAATTCATTCAGAATAATCAATCAGTGGGATAAATTCTTTCTGGCTTTTCAGTTCACTAATTCTCCGAAGTTCTGGAGATTCCCGATAGAAACAGTCAGTAATTCAGAATCCGGATTTGAAAGGATATACCAGAGTTCAGTATTGATTTTCTCTTGGCAAATCAGTTTAAATAAGGGAAAAGCATGGGAAACAGCTTTTTCGCTGAATCTTTCTGAAATCTGAAGGGTAGCACTTCAATTGATAAAAAACATTTTTATTGCTTCATTAATAGGAAGTCTGATTGGTCTTGACAGGACTGCGGTTTTTCAAACAATGGTTTCCCAGCCAATTGTCACAGCCCCTGTTATTGGTTTTCTTTTTGGAAATTATACAGCAGGAATTGCAATCGGCATCGCTTTACAGTTAATCTGGCTTTTTTCACTCCAGATTGGTGCAGCCATAGTTCTAAACTCAACACTGGCGTCAGTGATAGTTACATCCTCAACCATAGAAATGATGAATACAATAAGCGGAGAGAACAAAATGTTCACGGCAATTGCTGTTTTTTCTTTTTTGCTGTGTTTGCCATTTCTTTTCATTGAGCAGAAAATGGACATGCTGGTAAGAAAGGTTAATGTCTTCTGGTCAAAAAAAGCAGAAGAGCTTATAAATGAAGAAAAATTTTCTGCTATAGGTTATGCAAATCTTTCAGGGATTTTCTTTTTCTTCTTGAAAAATTTTCTTTTTCTTCTGGTCTCTACTATTATTATAACCGGAATAATCACTATGAGTTATCCTGTTCTGCCATCAAGTTTTTTTGAAGGGCTAAACCTTTTTTTCATACTGATGCCTCTCTTGGGCATTGCAGTTGTTCTTGAAAGTATCCTGATGAAAAAAAACTATATCTATTTTTTCATAGGACTTTTTATTGCAATTCTTTTAAAAATTGTACTGGAGAATATGTGATAAAAAGGCAACCCTGTAAATCTGCGGATAAATGACAATGAAAAAAAAATTATCAAAATTCACATTACTAAGAGCTGCTTTCAATTCCTTTTATATCCAGGCTTCATGGAATTTTGAAAGGATGCAGGCGCTGGGTTTTGTCCATTGTCTGTCAAGGGCTGTAAGGACACTCTATGATGACCCGTCAATGGTTAAAAAATCACTGCTTCATCACCTTGAGTTTTTCAACACAAATCCATATCTTGCGTCAACAATTGTCGGGGTGGTCCTGAATCTTGAAGAAAAACACTTAGAAAACAAGAATACAGACATTGATTCCGGCGCCATAAAGGCAAGATTAATGGGACCCTTTGGAGCTATTGGTGATTCGCTTTTCTGGGCTACCTTCAGGCCGTTGGCAGCAATAATCGGAACCTTCCTTGCTTTTAACGGGATAAAAGCAGCTCCCGTCTATTTTCTGATTATTTATAATATACCGACTCAGGCAATAAGGTTTGTCGGGCTTTTTAAAGGATATCAGTTCGGGCTAGAGGTTGTTGACAAAATAAAAAAGCTCAATCTAAACCTTTATATGTCAAAGATGAAGGGATTTTCCTGCTTTTTGCTGGGCCTTTTCCTTGGAACATATATCTTGTCCTCTTCATTTCATCTTAAAAATATGTGGGCTCCAGCAAATGTAGTTTTGGGTATAATTTTAGTTAATGCCTTTATGCTGGCTTTGAGGAAAAAAGTCCCGCTGGTTGCATTAATATATATTCTGACAATCATCTGCATTGGCATAGGATATATGAATTAAAATATGGAAAAAAATAAAAATACTATAAAGATGACAATAAAAAACAAGCTCGGACTGCATGCAAGGGCTGCGGCAACACTTGTCAAACTGACAAACAAATTCAACTCTGAAATCTCTATTGAGAAAAGTGGTCAGGTTGTTAACGGAAAGAGTATTATGGGAGTGATGATGCTTGCAGCAGCTAAAGGACACGAAATATGGGTCACTGCCGAAGGCGAAGACTCAAATGAAGCCCTTGAAAGCATAAAACAGCTTGTATATGATAAGTTTGGTGAAGAATAAAATTAAAAAATAACGCATTTTATACTTGACTTTTTTCCTCAGTTTAAATAATTATACCAAAATTTTTCAGGACATACTATGCCTAAACTTAAGACAAATAAAAGTGCAGCAAAAAGGTTTAAAAGAACACGTAGTGGAAAACTGAAGCGTCATACTGCCTATGCAAGCCATATTCTGACTAAAAAGACCAAGAAAAGAAAGAGAAAGCTTAGAAAAAACCGTATGGTTTCAAAGACAGATATGAAGAGATTGAACAAACTGCTGCCCAATTCATAGAAGGGTCGAATAATGCCACGAGCAAAACGAGGGTTCAAAGCCAGGAGAAGAAGAAAAAAGATACTGAAAATGGCAAAGGGCTACTGGGGTGCCAAAAGCAGGAGCTATGCTATTGCGGCTCAAGCCATTCTTAAAAGCCTGACTTACTCATATATTGGCCGCAAGCAGAAAAAGAGAAATTTCAGAAAACTCTGGATTACAAGGATCAATGCTGCGGCAAGAATTAATGGTATCTCATACAGCAAATTAATTTCAGGTTTAAACAAAGCTAACATTAAAATTAACAGGAAAAGCTTATCCGAGCTCGCAATAAAAGACCCGGGTGATTTTTCTGAAATAGTTACAATTGCCAAAAGTAATCTATCTTAATAATTTGCAGGTATGATTTTTCAGGCTTTCCTTTTACTCTTCTGAAGGATTAAACCTTTTAATCCCTTTAGACTTATCAAACTGCTTTCTAATAATAAGACTGTTATGGAAAAAAAATTATCATTAATAGCATCAAAGGCGCTGGAAGAAATCCAGCTCTCAAAAACAAGCTCAGAGCTGTCCAGTCTCAGGGTCAAATATGTTGGAAGAAAGGGAAGCCTTACAAATATATTGAAGGAGCTTAAAAATCTTCCTGTTGAAAAAAGGGCTGAAGTTGGAAAATTCGCAAATGAAATTAAGAACTCGATTGAAAAAGCCCTTGAGGGAAAAAACAGACACCTGAAGAATTTAGAGACAGAAGAAAAATCCAGCAAAGATACCATAGACATAACTCTCCCCGGAAAAGAATTTCAAATTGGCAGAAAGCACTTAATAACCCAGATTCTTGATGAAATAGTTTCCATATTCCTCCGTCTTGGATTCAGCATTGAAGAAGGACCGGAAACAGAACTTGACTACTACAACTTCGAAGCCCTGAATATCCCCAAAGACCACCCTGCAAGAGACATGCAGGATACTTTTTATATTTCTGATGAGGTTCTTCTCAGAACACATACATCACCTGTGCAGATAAGGGCTTATCTTAAAAGTAAGCCTCCGATTCAGATTATCGCGCAGGGAAAGGTTTATCGCCGCGATGCAGATATATCGCATCTTCCGATGTTTCATCAGATTGAGGGGTTTCACGTTGATGAAGGCATCACCTTTTCTGACCTCAAGGGAACACTTGAAACATTTATCCACAGCATGTTCGGAAATGACGTTGGCTTGAGATTCCGCCCAAGCTTTTTCCCGTTTACTGAACCAAGCGCAGAAGTAGATATTGCCTGTGTCATATGCAAGGGAAAAGGATGCAGGGTCTGCAAAAGCAGCGGATGGGTTGAAATTCTCGGATGCGGAATGGTTGACCCGGATGTTTTTAAGAGAGTTGGCTACGATGATGAAAAGTACACCGGATACGCATTCGGAATGGGAATTGAAAGAATTGCTATGCTCAAATACCAGATAGATGATATAAGATTATTTTTTGAGAATGATTTGAGGTTTCTCAATCAGTTTTGAAAAATACATAAATTTTAGCAGGACAAGAATGTCCTGCCTATCGACCTGCCTACCGCAGGCAGGTAGGCGGGGTTTTCTTACCCCGCCAAAGAAATTTTTTACAGGATAGCGGCAGGTCTCCTGACCTGCCTTTGAGGAAATTTTCAGATGAAAGCAACCATAAAATGGCTTAAAGAATATGTTGATTTTGATTTTTCACCTGAAAAAACAGCCAGTATATTTACAATGGCAGGCATTGAGGTGGAGAAAATTTTATATTTTGCCAAAGGCATTGAAAACGTAATAGCAGGGAATATTCTCTCTTTTGAAAAAATCAATAGCGAAAAGAAATTGTTTCTGTGCAGTGTTGACATAGGAACAGAAGCCTTAAATATTGTTACCGCAGCCTCGAACATAAAAAAAGGAATGTTAGTGGCGGTTGCCCCTGCCGGAACTTTGCTCCCTTCAGGTTTAAAAACTGAATCTCAGAGTTTCAGAGGAATTGATTCTGGCGGCATTTTATGCTCTGAGCAGGATTTAGGCATCGCTGACCACTCAGACAAAATCATTGAGCTTCCTGAAAATTCAGCAATTGGAAAACCAATACCTGAACTTATTGATTCAGAGGACACGGTGTTAGAACTGAGTCCAACTCCAAACCGCCCTGATTGCCTGAATATCCTCGGGCTTGCAAGAGAAATATCAGCAATCACAGGAAATCCGCTGAAACTTCCAAGGATAAAAATCAATGAATCAGAGTATGATAATTCAAAGTTAGTATCAATAAAGATAGAGGAGCCAGAGCTCTGCCCTAGATATACTGCAAGAATCATACAAAAAATAAAAGTATCAGAATCACCTCCCTTCATCAGGCGCAGGCTTAAATCTGTCGGCATAAGGTCAATAAATAATGTTGTGGACATAACCAACTATGTGCTCATTGAATTAGGGCATCCCCTGCACGCATTTGATTACAACCTTATTGAAGGGAAAAAAATTGTTGTCAGAAGAGCAAGAAGTGGTGAAAAATTTAAAACCCTTGACGGGGTGGAAAGAAACCTAAATGATGAGACACTGCTTATTGCTGACAGCAACAGGGGAATTGCCTTGGCTGGAATAATGGGTGGGCAGAACTCTGAAGTTTCTGAAAACACCACAGACATTCTTCTTGAGAGCGCATATTTTAATCCTGTAAATATAAGACGGAGTTCAAAATATTTAGGGCTTTCAACTGAAGCATCTTACAGGTTTGAGCGCAGTGCAGACCCTGAAATACTGAAATTTGCATCAGACAGGGCTGCAGACCTGATACAGGAAATCTGCGGAGGGAAAATCGCTGCAGGAATAATTGACGAGTATCCAAAAAAAATCCAGAGAGAGCCGTTTTTATTCCGCCACCAGAAAGCAGAAAAGATTCTCGGAATAAAAATTCCGGAAAACCGTGTTTCTGATATAATTGAAAAGTTGGGAATGGAGATTCAGGAGAAGACTGATTCAGCAATAAAAGTCGTTCCTCCATCATACCGTCCTGACCTGACAAGGGAAATAGATATTATAGAAGAGGTGGCAAGGATATTCGGGTATCCGAATATTCCAACCACCTACCCTTCTCCAAGCCTCTATCATAAAAGAAAGATTGAAAAAACTCCCCTTGTTTCAGAAATCAGGAATATGATGACCGGGTGGGGGTTTTCAGAAGTAATCAACTACAGTTTCATTGACGAAAGGGTTCTCGAAAAGCTCGGCATTACAGATAAAAGCCCTCTTTGCAATTTTGTAAGATTAAAAAATCCTCTTAGCGAGGAACAGAATATACTGAGGACAACACTAATTCCCGGTCTTTTAGCCAATCTGGAATTAAATACAAAAAGATTTCTTTCTGACATTAAGATATTTGAAACAGGAAAAGTATTTTTCAGCAAAGGTTCTGCAGAGCAACCAGAAGAAAAAACCTGCTTCTCGGGTCTGCTTTCAGGAGAATATGAATCAAAATCATGGATGAATATAAAACGCAGAATGGACTTTTTCGATGCAAAAGGAATTATAGAAGCAGTCTCGAAGCATTTCTCAGTCACACTCTCTTTCCGTAAACACAAAGACAGGTATAAATTTCTTGATTC
The DNA here is from genome assembly GCA_001790855.1 of Candidatus Schekmanbacteria bacterium RIFCSPLOWO2_02_FULL_38_14. Classification (NCBI taxonomy): domain Bacteria; phylum Candidatus Schekmaniibacteriota; species Candidatus Schekmanbacteria bacterium RIFCSPLOWO2_02_FULL_38_14. The sequence goes on from MGDH01000009.1 coordinate 21,163, forward strand.
AGGAAAATCAGCAGAGATATTTTTAAATTCAAAACCCTTGGGATTCTTAGGAGAGCTTCATCCGGAAATAGCTGAAAGATTCGAGATTCTCCAGTCAGTTGCGGTATTTGAAATCTGTCTTGATGAGTTACTGCTAAATACAGGAACTAACCCTGTATACAAACCTATTCCAAAAAATCCACCAACTTACAGGGATATTTCTATAATTTTACCTGAAGCATCAGGCTTCAATGAAATAATGGATATAATCAGAAAAATAGGCGGAGAGGTTCTCGAAGATGTAAAAATCTTTGACCTTTTTAAAGGAAAGCAGGTCCCGGCAGGAAAAAAAAGCATGACTTTTTCGCTTGTATTCAGAAATCCCCAACGAACACTCACAGACAAGGAAGTTGATGATATCAGGCTCAATATCATAAACGAGCTTAACAAAAAATTAGGCGCAGAATTGAGGACTTGAAAAGCAAGGGTTCTTTTGTGATAAATTCAAAATACTAAATCCCAAACAATTTCAAATGACCAAAATCTAAAACTCAAAACAGTTCAGAACATTAGAATTTAGGATTTGATTTCAGCATAAATATAACATGAGATGATATCCTATGAAATCTTCAGGAGCAATTTTAAGAGTAAATCTCTCATTAGGGAAAATTTCAAAAGAACCTCTTCAGGAAAGAATGAAACGGGATTTTATTGGAGGCAGAGGGATAAATTCAAGAATCCTTTTCAGCGAAACATCTGTATCCACAAAACCCCTCTCACCCGAAAACAAACTGATTTTTGGCGCAAGCCCGCTTTCAGGCACACAGGCACCAGCAGCAGCCCGTTTCACTGTTACATCAAAATCGCCTCTCACAGGAATTCTCGGAGATGCAAATGCAGGTGGTTTTTTTGGCCCTGAACTAAGGCTTGCCGGATATGACCACGTAATCGTTGAAGGAGAATCAGATGGGCATGTATATCTCTGGATTAACAATGACAGGGTTGAGATAAGAAAAGCCCGGCATCTATGGGGCAAAAACACTTGGGAGACAGAAGAAGGAATAAGAGGGGAACTAGGAGACTCAAAAATCCGCATAGCTTCAATCGGACAGGCAGGTGAAAACAAAGTCCTTATTGCCTCAGTAATGCACGAGGAAAGGGCTGCTGCGCGCTGCGGCATCGGCGCAGTAATGGGAGCAAAAAAATTAAAGGCTGTTGCTGTAAGGGGAACGGGGAAGAGAGAAGTGGCTAAACCTGAAGAATTTAAAAACCTGATAAAAGAGCTTCACAAAAAAGCAGCAGAATCAAACCTCGCAAAGTCAATATCAAAATTCGGGGGAACTTCAGGAACAATAGCCACAAACAGAATGGGGATTCTTGCTTTGAAAAATTATAATCAGACAGCAGGATATGCTGAGGCTGAAAAATTTGACCCTGAAAAAATTGCGGCAGAATTCTTCACCTCTTCAAAATCCTGCTTCTGCTGCCCTATTCATTGCGGGAAAAGGTTTGAGGTAAAGGAAGGTCCGTTTGCCGGAGAAAAAGGAAACAAAATTGAGGAAGGCTGCCTTACACCCTTTGGACCCACAATACATAATTCCTATCTTCCGTCAATCTTCAAAATCAACAACATGGTAAATCAGTATGGCATTGACTCCCTTGACTGCGGAACAATAATCGCTGTTGCAATGGACTGGTATGAGCAGGGAATCATTAATTCAAAAGATACAGATGGCATTAACCTCACATGGGGAAACTATGATGCGGTAATTTCCCTCATACACAAAATTGCGTCACGGGAGGGGTTTGGAGATATTCTGGCAGATGGGATTGTAAAGGCTGCAGACAGAATTGGCAAAGGTGCTGACAAGTTTATAAGCCATTCAAAAGGAATGGTCTTTGGCGGAATTGATATAAGGATTCCAAAGGGAATGGCACTCTGCCTTGCGACCTCAACAAGGGGATGCGACCATTTAAGGGGAAGCGTGCCAACCGAGTTTGGAACAAAAAAAGTAAGCGAAGAAGAAGTAATAAAAAAATACGGAACAACTGAGGTAATGAAGCTCAACTCCTACTCAAAAGCCCCTGTTGCAATCCACTACCAGCACCTTGCTGCAATAACCGACGCTCTTGAAATCTGCAGGTTTGCAAGCGAGTCTAACGGAGGCGGACTAAAACTGGAGGATATGGCAAAACTGCTTTCCCTTGCTACAGGAACGGAATTTACCCCGGAACATCTGCTTCTTGCAGGAGAGAGAATATTCAATCTCGAAAGAGCCTATATTGTGAGGGAGGGGATTACAAGGAAAGACGACCATCTCATTGGCAAGTGGATTGAGGGCAAAGTCCTGTCAGGACCGCATAAGGGCGAGTTCATAGACCCTCAGAAATGGGAAGAGATGCTTGATGACTATTACGCAAGACGCGGATGGGATAAGAACGGAATCCCAACACAAAAGAAATTGTCAGAGCTTGGTCTGAAAGAACCAGCAAATGAGCTAAAAAACTTAAATAAATCTCCACGGACTAAAGTCCGTGGTTTCTAAGCGGAGATGACCGTCTCGCCGGAATGCCTTCGCTTCGCTACCGACGGCCAATGATCCCCAGTCTTGAAAGACTGAGGTTTCCTGACCGTTTTGATAAAGATTTTATAAATATAAACTCCATAGATGGAGCCTCAGGCTTCATTGAAAAGCCTTTTAATATTTTTGATATCAAAAAGGTACTTGCCTGCGCGCAGGGAAAAAGCCTTTCCAGATAATATCCCGCCTGTTTTGTGTAAACGCCAAGAAAAAATATTCTCCCCTGCCCTGATATAATCCTGCGCTGCTGACTGCTATTTGTGTCAACCACAAATAGAAATGTCCTCTTTTAAAAAAATTAGGAATTTTTTTGAAAAAGTTTTACTTGATTCTAAAGTAAAACTTTATACAATGAAGTTTAGTGTTAATTATGTTGAATCATGAAAAGAACCTTATTGAAGGAGGTAAAAGAGGATGGAAAATTTCTTAAAGATTCTCACAATGCCAGATAACATACCAATAGCCTTTATGTTCTTGATTTCAATCTTTTTAGGCTTGTTAGCCTTCAGGAAAGCACTGAAGAACGATAAGCTTATCAGTGAAGGCAGGAAAGATGAGATAATTGAGGAGATGGAGAAGTAGAAACAGACCTTCAGGTCTGTTGTTAACAGGTCTAAAGACCTGTTTCTACATTAAATCATTCTCTCTTAACAACCTCACAAGTCTTTCTCCATTTATCAGTTCAAGTTGAACTCCGGCAGCAGCGTTTAAAGCCTCTACTGTAAAGAAATGAGGCGTTATTAGAATCCCCTTCAAGGCTGATTCTCCTTTAACATTGTCAAGAAGATTTATAATATCTGTTGAATTAACAAGTTTATCTTCCTGAAAACAAAGGCAGTGGACAATAAACTTCCCTCCCTTTATTGGCTGTGGGTCATAAACAGAGAAGTCCACACAATTTGAATTTGTAGCGATAATTTCATTTATTCCAAATCCAAGCCTTATCAGCAATTTTTTTATTAAATCTATAAAGTCTTCTCTCGGCATGATTAAGAGGGGATTAATCTGCTGGTTGTTGATATTAGAGTAGTAATGAGCTTCAGGAGTTTCAGGAGTGGTCTTCCTGTTTATCAAAAGGAAGATCAGGATAAATCCTATTATTACAGCGCCTAAACTGATTATTATAACTGACATAATTTTTCGTTCAGCGTTCAGCGGCAAAAAACCTGATTGCCGTCATTCCCGTGAAAACGGGAATCCATGGTTCGACAGGCTCACCATGCATCCTGAGCTCGTCGAAGGACTGGATTCCCGCTTTCGTGGGAATGACACAAGATAACCCTGTGATAAACGGCAAAAGCTGCTTTCATCTCCCCAGCAAGCTGGGGAGTATTCAGCAGTATTTTTTTATAAACGGCAAAAGCTGCTTTCATCTCCCCAGCAAGCTGGGGAGTATTCAGCAGTATTTTTTTATAAAAGTGATAAGGATAGGAATGAGTATAAGTATAATGGCAGCTACTATCTTATGTAAGAGAGATAAGGAAAATTTTTTCATATCTTCCTACTTTACTGCCTCTACTGGAAGATTCTCTATGTTGACATTAACAATATCTGAGAGCTTAAACCTTTGACTCACATCAAGGACTTCTATTCCTATTAGTTGACCTTTCTCATCAAAATCTACTACTACTCCATCTTCTATTTCTTTACTCTTTGCAACATATTCCTCTTTGAAATACACATAAATGGCATCTGCCTCTTTGCTATATTCTATTTTCATCAAACACCTCCTTTATCTACCACACTTATAATTAAAATTTCCTTTGAAAACTCCTTATAGGTTACTTTCAGGTATCTTTGCCCAATTCCCTTGTAAAGATTAATTCTTCCTTTTATTGATGTTTCACTCTTATCTGGCTCATTTATAACCGAAAAAACTTCTTCCTCTGAAATCTTTCTCCATTTCATTCTTCTCTTTGCGTGTCTATCAAATCTTATTGGTTTGTCCATTCAGGTTTTCTAATCTTCGATATACTCAATGTATCTACTCGTGATATAAGTATTATATAATAATATAAGTCAAATGAGTTTTGAGACAAAGTTGAGCAGGCTCAACTTTTATAAATAATATAATACAAAATAATCTATGACACAATGAAAAACTCAATAAATTTTTGTATCTTTTCCGCAATCCACAATCCTAAATTGGATGATTACTTCTTCAGCTTATCAAATACGACCTTTGCAGTCCCTTTTTCTGTTACAGTTACTTCAGCAATCTGTGTGCCGAGTTTCTCATGCCAAGCCTTTAGCTGGTATTTTCCTGCAGGAATATCCTTAATTTCAAATATCCCGTTGTCATTTGTTACTGCATAGTAAGGATTTTCAGTTACAACTATATATGCGCTCATCCATGTATGCCCGGCATCGCACTTTATATTCATAATTCCAGGCTTTTTCACTTTTTTCTTTATCTTCTGGTCTTTCATTGGAAGCGCAAGGTTAAATGCTGTTTCAGTCTGGTTTAAGTACCCGTGGGTATTGTGAAGAATCGGGTCGCTGTTAATTATGTTTATTGAACTTCCTGCTACCATTGCCTGAACATGCGGGATATACTGGCAGCTCTGATTATTAATTGATGCATCCTCTTTTGAAATCTTTTTCCCTTTTTCAATTTTTTCAATTAATACAACTGCATTCTTCACACCGCCGCTTTTTGAAACAATCAGTTCCTCAGATGGCTTCTGGCTTCCGCACACATTGTTGTCCTTTGTTACAGGAAGTGAAGCAGTATCGCCTTTGCCTGCAAACTTAACCTCGCCTGCAATTGTTCCGCCGTCTTTTACATCAGTTTCCTGGTAGGAATAGGAAACTGAAATTCCTAAAAATAATAGAGTTGTTACTATGCTAATGATGCTAAAAATTTTTACTTTGTTCATAATTTTTTTCTCCTCCTTAAAATTTTAATTGTATCCAACAGAATTTGTAGAAACAGACCTTTAGGTCTGTTATTAACGGGTCTAAAGACCCGTTTCTACATCTGCGGGGTTAGAAAACCCCGCCTATCGATATAAATTTTTATTTCTCTTGAACTCTTGAACCCTCAAATCCTTGAACCATTTACTATATTACTACTCAATCTTCAAAGTGTACCACGGCGTAACAGCCTTCTGTCCGTTTCTGTCTCCCTGCGCTCCGTTCCACACAGCAAATCCAACAGGAACTTCCTTCCCGGCTTTAAATTTTGCATCATATTTATATTTTGAATCAAGGCTTCTAACAATAACCACCTTCCATTTTCCATTGTCCCATACACCCCTGCCGTCAACATTCTGTTCGTCAACGCTCCTTGGAGTGAGTGTGCTGAATCCCTCTGAGTTGAGGTTTTCAACCGGTGATTTTCTCTCTGGAAGTGATGCAAAATTACCTGCTCCCCATCCTGTGATATATGTTGGATCTTGCTCTACTACCGCGCTAATAGTCCTAACCGCAGGCTTATTTTTATCTTTTGGATGAAGGGCTTTTGAAAGCTGGTAGTCATCTGCAACCATCCCTGCGTATGTATCATCAATGTCATTGAATTTTTTCTTGTCTATGTCAAGCTGTCTGTCTGCTCTCCAGAACCAGATATTTACAGTATTTTCTTCCTTTTCTGTATCAAGCGCGCCCATTGTAAAAAGAGGTTTTCTCTTTGGGTCAACAGGAAACTGAATAGCAGCGCCGTCAGTAAAATCCTGATGCCTTGTAAACCTTGCTTCAGGTGTTAAGTCTTCCCACTCAAGCAGGAATGCCATCTTTCTCCCGTTATGAACTGCTTTAACTGACACGCTGTCAACACTCTCCTGTCTCTGCCACAGGAGCATAAAAGGCACCTTTTCTGCCCTGACATTTTTCCATACCTTGTCAAAAGGGTCAATACTGATTTTGCCTGCAACTTTTTTAGCCGTTACACTGCCGCCTCCGGGCTGAACTGCTACCTTTGAACCTGCCAAAGACCTCACATACTGGACAAGCGCCCATCGCTCTTCTTCATTTGCTGAATCCTCATACGAAGGCATCGGAGTTCCGTCAAGTCCTGAGATAAATCTTAAGTAAATATCAGAATTATTTCCACCACCCTTATAGATTCCTCTTGTAAAATCATTTGGCGGAGCTGGATAGCCAAGCTCATCCTTTGTTGTCAGGGATGAGGGTCCGTCGCCCTTGCCTTGCTCGCCATGACATTCAAAGCATTTTAGCTTTGCATATACTTCTTTGCCCTTTGCGACCAAATCTTTGGATGGAGCAGGTTCTTTGGAAACCTTGATTATGCTCTCCGGAGCCTCTGTAATGTTTGCAATCTTTTTTATGTAATACACAAGCCCCCATCTCTCATTTTCAGTCAGAGCCTTGAAGCTTGGCATTGCTGAACCGGGAAGCCCATTTGTTAAAGTCTTGAAAATATTTTCATCTGTTGGTGGCTCTCCTGTTGAAGTTGAGCGAATCTTGAATATCCCTTTTACAAGATTGCGCGGTTTGGGAAAAAGAAGATATGCTGCTGTGCCGTCGCCCTCACCCTTTTCGCCGTGACACACAACACACTCCCTTTTAAATGTATCCTCCCCCTTGCTCACAATCTCTGGTGTCTGTTTGGGCTGAGCTGCCTGCGCAGTCCAGCTCAACGCCGCAATAAAAACTGTTAAACCGACTACGGCACTGAGTAAAAACTTTTTAATTCTCATTTCTACCTCCTTAAAAAATCTTTAAACAATCTTTTAAAAGGGTTCAATAGATTGAACCCCTGCATTAATTTATCTCTGGCTTCAGAACTAAATATTCAATCTGCAATCCGCAATCAAATCTAAGCTTCTACCTCTCCTATGTCCCCTCCGCCGCAAAGAGCGCAGGCATCATCATCAAAATCCTTGAAAGAACCCAATTTCTTAATCTCCTCTGGTTCAATTTTAAAGAAATCAATCTCAGAGCGCATAAAATTACCAGTCAACTCAGCAAGTAATTTGTAAAACCCTTTTCCTGCCTTTTCTCCTAAAAGTTTTGTAAACAGAGGAACCCATATGCCTAAATGGTCTTTCAAAAATTTTTTCTGCGCATCTTTGCAGATATCGCTTTCCTCTGCTCTGCTGTTCTCCCTCGCATAGTTTTCCTTAAAAATAAGAAAGTACATAAACTCTAACTCAATGCTTATATGGTCATGTCTTTCCTTTGCCTTGTCAGAAGCTTCAAGTCCAAATGCCTTATAAAACCCTGCTATATCACCAAGCCCCTGACTTTTCTGGAACACATGGGACTTGCCGTATTCTGTTTCATAGGGCGGGCATTCATTTGAAACCGAATGGCCAAATATCCTTGAAAACTCTGACTGCATATTTTCAAGAGAAATGTTTCTAACAGAACAAGCCAAAGAATTTATAAGGTCTGAAACCTCTCTCTCATGAATATTGGCAAGAGAAGCAAAGCAGGAATTTAATTCCTCTGCAAAGCCCTCTTCTCTCAGAGATGAATACAAATCCTCCTCAGGATATATAAATGCTCGGGAAAGAAACTGGTATGCATTCATCCTGGCAGGATTTACTTCTTTTTCTTTTAAGTCTGTTTGTTCCATCTATCTTACCTCTTAATAGGTATAAGTTATTTCCTTTAAGATTCTGTAGAAACAGACCTTTAGGTCTGTTATTAACTGGTCTAAAGACCAGTTTCTACAATAACCAATAGTCTATTTACCTCAGATTGAGTTCGCATGTTTATCAGGCCTTTCATAGAAAGGTTCCTCAACAGTTGTTCTTATAACTTCCTCTCCGTTCTTTCCAAACCCGATTACTGTATCATTGAACATTTCCCACTTCTTACCGTTGATGGTTGTCTCATAGACCTTTTTGCCTTCTTCAATCTTGTAGCTATAAATAATCTTCTGTGTTGTCCTAAAAAGTTGAAGTACTGCAAGAAGCTCTCTTGATGGTGCTGAATATTTTTCAATTGCCTCATCAACACCAGGACCAAACATCTGCCTTAAATAGTCTCTTGGCACCCATCTTGGCGGAATATAATATCCGTTTGGCTGTGTTCCAAATGTAGGACAAAGAGGAAGCGCAACCTTTTCAACCTTAATAAGGTAATATAAAGGATGGTTTTTGTCTTCTTTCCAACTTCCATCCGGGTTGAGCTTTACAAGTCCCTGCATCCTTATCTTGCCGACACATGCTGCCATGCACCTTGTTTCTGTAGGAACATTTCCTGTTAACGGGTCTTTGCCTTCAATCCTTGGATAGCAGGCAATGCACTTTTCAGAAACCCTTGATGAAGCTCTGAACATTGGTTTCTTGTAAGGACACCCCTCAACGCATTTCCTGTATCCTCTGCATCTTGACTGGTCAATGAGAACTATCCCGTCCTCAGGACGCTTGTAAATTGCCTTTCTCGGACACGCAGCAACACATGCAGGATGCGAACAGTGGTTGCACAGCCTCTGAAGGTAGAAAAACCATGTTCCATGCTCAGGAAGTTTTACTCCTTCACTGTGCATTTTATTAGGCTCGCCCTTTATCCCCTTTGCAGTATCTTCATAAATGTTTGGAGCACTCCATTCCTCGTCATTTGGAATATAACCAACTGCCCTCTGTCCCCCTTCAGGACCATATTTCTTAAGCGCTGCCTCAAACACAGTCATTCCGCCAAATTCGCCGTAAGGTTTGCCTGCTCCGTCTTTTTTGGATGAATCCCAAACCTGTCCTCCGGGATTTATCTGCTCAATAATCTGCATCAATTTCATGTCCCAGAATTGCGGGTATCCGCCGTATGGCTTTGACTCAACATTGTTCCACCACATAAATTCCTGTCCCTTTGAAAATGTCCATGTTGACTTACATGCCATTGTGCAGGTCTGGCAGGCAATGCAGCGATTAATGTTAAACACAAAGGCAAACTGCTCTGCGGGATATCCGGCTTCATAAGGATATTCCATATCCCTTCCTAATTGCCAGTTATATACTTGCGCCATTTATTTTCTCCTTAATGTTTTATCAAATCCCCCTTAACCCCCCTTTTCTAAAGGGGGGATGGGGGGATTATGGGATTAAGATTTTTTTACCTTAACGATTTCACCATTTAGATAGCTTTTCATATACTCGCTTTCATTACCTGGTGTATATCCTGTTGTTGCAGGTCTCCAGATTCCCTTGCCGCCAAGACCGCCATCTTCAGCCTTGCTTATCTTGACAAGAGTCTCTTTTGGCACTGTGTTGACTGCGTGGTTATCTGCCTCGCCGCCAAACACAAAACCCATAAAGGTTTTTGTCTTATGGAATAGAGAATCTGTCTGGTGCATTGGCATATGCCAGTTTCTTGTAAGCGCCTGATGCGAGCCGTAGCGGAAAGTTGACTGATAGCCGGTATCTGCTGAAAGCGCTCTTCCATCTTCCCTTGTCTCGTGCGCTTTGACAGTTTTCTCGGTTGCTATAAAAGCTGAATGTTTCATCATTATCACATTGTATGGGTAAGCAGGATTGTACTTAACCCTTATCATAAGCCTTGAAACCTTGTAGAACGGGTCATCCGGCTTCCAGTCTCTGTAAGGCCTGTCCATTGGATTAGCATCAATATATGCATAGTCTCCGTCATTTAAGCCAAGGTCTCTTGCCGCTTCTGGATTAATATGCATCTGACGCTCGCCAACTCCGGGTGTCCTTTTATCCATTCTGTAGGGGTCGCCAAAGTTTGAATCCCAGATTAAGTTCCAGTCAGTAACAGCCCATGAAGAGTGAACTGTATGACGTGTCTTTGGAGTCATGCAGTAAAACTTGTAGCCTTTTTCCCAGAGTGGGTTCTTTGATTTTTTTACCTCACTCCAAGGCATTTTAATATTTCTTACAGTTCTCTCATCCCAGTGCATTGCATCAGGGGAAAGTCCATAGTCATCAGGCCTGATATATGGGTTTGAACTGACAATTACATTTGGAAGATATGGAGTCCCTTCTGGTCCTTCGCGGTGAACTACAAAATTCTCACCGTATTCAATTGCCTCTGGTATATCACAGTAGGCATGCAACCTTCCAGTATCAGTATAGAATGGAATGCTGTCAGTTACCTGTTCATAGAACGGATTGCGGGGATATGTGCGGAAAAGCATCAGGGCTACGCCCGGCTCTCCGTATTTTCCTGACATGATGTCTTCAAGCTTGTAGCCTGCTGTTGTTGTTGAAGAGTCAAGCAGGCGCTGGATATAGACATCGCGGTTTCCTTCAAGAACAAACTTCCAGTAATCTGCAAAACGTTTATCATTAAGAATCTCTCCAAGCCTCTTGGCTATCGTTGCAAGTATGTCTACATCATCTTTGGTATCATAAAGGGGTTTAATACCACCCTTCCATATCTGCAGGAACGGGTTTGAGCATGAAGCTGTTATTTCATTCCCCTCAAATTCCATCCATGAGTTTGCAGGCAGAGCAAAGTCTGCATATTCAATTGATGCTGTCATCTCAATATCCTGCGAAATTATCAACTCAACTTTTGGGTCAACATTTTTAAGCATGTCATACACATGCTTTGCGTTGTTGATAAGGTTGACGTTTGTAAAATACATCACCTTTGTAGGAGTTGGCATGTGAGTTTGCCCGGTAAAAACCTTTCTGCCGTATTTTGGTGTATTAACAATCAGCGGCTTATCGCCGTGGTTCCAGTATGCAGGCTCCTCGTCCTTTGTATATGCATGTGCGTGTATATCTTTTCCCTTTGCATTCGGGTCTAAGTTAACTTCAAACGGGTCTTCTGCAACCCATCCCTTGAAACCCGGTCCACTCCATGCAGAACCCTGAAACAATGCTGATTTATAATTACCAGCCCATGTATGCGAACCTGAGCCCTTTACTCCAATGTTGCCTGTTAGCATTAATGGAAGGTATGTTGCGCGGTTGTGGAGTGTTGCATGGAACCAGTGGTTGATTCCCTCACCATAATGGATTGCAACAGGTTTGATTGTTGCAATGTCTTTTGCAAGCTGTTCAATAAGATTTTTTGGAGCGCGTGTGATTTCGGCAACTGTGTCAATATCATAATCTTTGAGATGTATTTTGTACATTTCCCAAAGTGTCATAACCTCAACCTTTTCGCCGTTGGCAAGCTTTATAGTGCCTTTGTATCCCAAGTCAGGGTCAATCCCCTTTGCAGTCATTTTATCACCAATCTCATCACGTGTAATTGCCTTGAGCTTCTTGGTTTTTGCATCAAAGACAACAAAGTCGCCAAGCTTTTCATACTGTTCTTTTTTAAGTCCCTGAATTTTGAAGCTTGCGCCATTTGGGTCAATCACTGATTTATAACCCTTGAATACTTCGTGAGCTCTTAATCTCTTGAGGTTATCAGTTCTCACAAGAAGAGGAAAATCAGTAAACTTCTTAACAAACGGTTCATCATAGAGGTTGTTGTCCATCAAATACTTGCTTATTCCAAGAAAGATTGATGTATCAGAAATGCCAGGACGCACTGGTATCCAGTAATCTGCTTTTGTTGCAGGCGGATTATACTCAGGAGCTATAACTACTATTTTTGCACCTCTTTCCATAGTCTCAATAAACCAGTGGGACTCAGGCATCTTGTTTTCAACCATATTTTTTCCCACCTGAATATGGAGTTTAGAGAAACGGAGATCATTGAGGTCTATTTCTGAAGCCTGAAGGCCATGAACATAAGGATGCCCGGGCGCCTGATCACCGTGCCATGTATAGTTTGACCATGCTCTTCCCCCAAGTGCGTGTTCGTGGTCAACCTTTCTTAAGTTTGCGTCAAGAAGCGCAAGGGTGTTTGAAAGGCGGTACATGCCGTATTTGCCGATTACGCCTAAAAGCCCCATTCCGCCGCGCAGTTTAAATGTCCTTGTCCCAGCACCCCTCATTTCCTGAACCATCTCAGGCTCATAGCCCTGAGCCAAAAGTTTTTTTGCTCCTTCCTCGCCGTTGTAACGTTCTGCAATATTGATAAACCCACGCGCAATATAATCTACAGCCTTGTCCCATGAAAGTCTTACAAATTCATCAGTCCCGCGTGAGTCAAATTTATACTTCTTTTTGTTCTCCTCTGTAAGTTCAGGAAAACCCTCATCAGCCCATTGCTTCCATCCCTTTCTCACAATAGGATATTTCAATCTGTAAGGACCATAGACCCTTCTGTGGAAAGTGAACCCCTTCAAACACCCTCTTGGACCCCAGTTAGGGGTTGCCTTGTTGCCATAGAGATCTGCATAATCTTTTACATCATAGTTCTGCTCAGACCTCATCACCACGCCGTTTCTCACAAAAGCCTTCAGACGACAGGCATGCGTGTCGTTTGGCGAGCATACATATGTGAAAGTGCTGTCATAACGATACTGGTCCCTGTAGATTTTTTCCCAGTCCCTTGGCGGATAGGACTGGAGAGGATTGTCAATCGCCACAACAGGCTGCAGCATTTCAAGCGCAAGACCATCCTTGGCAAATACTGCAACAGTTCCTGCCGCCGCTGTGGTTTTTAAAAACCTTCTCCTGCTAAATCCCATAAATTCTACCTCCTTTTCTATCTATAATTCCTTTAATAAAGAAACTCTTTTGGGGAAAACCTTTATAAAAGCTTTTCCGTTTAACATAAAACAAACATTCTCGCAAATTCCACAGCCAACACACTTCTCATGGACAACAACAGGCTTGAAATCGTCAAGAACTATAGCCTCATCCATGAAAGGGCACTTAATATAGCACATTCTGCAATCCATTCCTGACCATGCAGAACATCTTTCCTTATCTATTTCTGCCATACCTATTTTGTTTTTTTCATCTGTCTTCACGAGGTTCAAAGCACCGTTTTCGCAAGCACTTCTGCATGGAAATTCTTTGCATAAATAGCATGGAGTGTTTTCAGGCATAATGCAGGGGTATTTATTTACAAGCTTTATGCTTTGATGAGGACAGGCTTGCACGCATTTACCGCACCCCTTGCATATTTTCTGAAAAACCCCCTCTTCGACTGCGCCCGGAGGCCTGATACAGTTTTCATCTTTTGTTACTGTCCTCGTTGCCAATCTAAAAAATTCTCTTCTATTCATAACCCCTTTTAAATTTTAAGTTTTGATTTTTTATTTTTGAACTTCCCTATGACACCCCCAGCCATTCTCTTCTCAGCTTATAGACCTCTAAACATCTCCCGCATAAACCCTTTTCAGGACTCCACCACGGATAATCCTTTTTTATTGCTGTTAAAACTAACTCTTTTTCTTCAAACAGGTTTTTGCTCCAGTCAAATGTAGGAAATTTACAAATAGGACATGGAGAACCCGGAAGCGCTATCATATCCTCGCTTAATTCTTTCTCATCAATTGAAGAATATTTTTTAATTAACACCTTAAAATCCCTTGCCATAGCAAGAATCTCTTCATGGGTCAATTTCTCAGCATTCCATAGGGCTTCAAAAATTTCATCAAGATGAGAAGATGGTATTGACCTGTAAAGTTCTCTGAACTCTGCAAATGTTTCTTCCCTCAAGACAACTGTTTCTTTCCTGCTTCTTGCAATTCTTCCGTCTATAAATATGTCCCATATAATTTTATAGCGGCTTCTGATTGCATTCTCTTGCGCAGGCGAAACAGCTCCTGTCTTATTATATTTTCTGTATTTGAAATTGCCATCAAGCATATCTGAAATATGTTTTAATTCATGCCTTATGAATGCTTCAAGTTTTGGCTGGATAAAAAACTGCTCAGGATGGATTCTCAACCCTATTTTTCCTGAATCATTGCTGATTGATGCCTCTTCCTGAGAAACTATAAGGGCTTTAAAAACAGCTATAATTTTTATTTTATTGTCAAACTCTTTAAATTCAGAGAGGACATCAAGAATTGGCTTGCCAAATCCAAACTTCAGAAAAAATTCTTCATGGAATTTTTCAAAAAGTTTTTCCCTTGAATCCTCACGCCTTTCATAGATTTTCCTGTGCCTATCATAATAATCCTTAACATCACTATCTTTCCCAATAGCCTCTCTCCTCTTTATTTCCCTGAATACTACATCCTCAACCAACGTTGTATCGTATAGAACTTCCATAATCGCCTACACTCTCTTTCCCATTGAAATTGCTTCCTTTATGCAGATTGACTCGCACAGCCTGCATGCAACGCACTTCTTTGCTGTAACTGTTGCAATGCCAAAGACATCCCCGGCATTTTCACGTTTGAGCAATTCAACAGATTCAAAAGGACACATATCAGCGCAGAACCCGCATCCGGAGCAAAGGGTTGTATCAACCGTTGCAACCGGTATTTCATTTGGTTTAAGCCTTTTCCTTGGCAGCCCATTGCCGTTTGTTATTGCCTCGCTCGGACATACCATGCCGCAGGCACCACATTCAATGCAGAGTCTCTCATCTATTATATGTTTTATCTTCCTCTCGCCAGAAATTGCGCTTACAGGACATCTCCTTGTGCAGACAGTGCAACCTATACATTTCTCTGTTATTCTAAAAGCCATAATATATAGAGGTATTTCTGAAAATATTTCTTTTCTTCCTGTCATTGCGAGCTATGAGCTTGCCGAATGGCGAAGCAATCTCATTAAAAGCTGACAGCTGATAGCTTACAGCTAAAATTGAGATTGCTTCGTCGCTAACGCTCCTCGCAATGACAAATAGGGTTTTATTCAGTAATTTCATGATTTATTGCTTCAAACTGAACAGATAATTTCTCAAAAGCTCCATCTTCTTTTCAGGTTCCGGCAGAAGTTCTGACTTCTCGCCATCCTCATCAATATCATAGAAAAAATTTGGCATCCTTGTCCCAGGCATGAGCGGCTGAGGATTGGTAAGCCAGTCTATAATCCATTTGGGTTTTAATCTTCCGTTCGCCAGAGAGAGGTCAGGAGCTAATTCTGCAGCAGAAATCCCTGCTCCGCCTTTTCCAAACTGATGGCATTTAAGGCATTGCAGTGTATCGATAAGAGATTTCATTTCAGCCTTTTCCTGCGCAGTAAATTCTTTTTCCTCAAGATAGTGATAGAATACTTCTTCTCTGGACATGGACTGGAAATATCTTACAATGCTGTTTGCCTGTGCCTCTCTAAAATTGAATGTTGGCATTCTTACAGAAAGCCAAGGCCTTATTGGAACAGGTTCATGAATAAACCTGAATAGCCACTCAGATTGCACTTTTGTCCCTTCTCCGACAATCCTCGGAGGCGAATAGCTTTTTACGTTTATCTCATCATTACTATATTTTTCTCTCAGAGCAACCTGAATATTTGCACCATCCCACTTTTCCTCAACCTCGTGGCAACCAATACAGTTATACTTTTTTACAATCTTCCTTCCTTTCTGAATGTCTGTATAATTTGCAGAAACCTCTCTTGTGAACTCTTTTGGGATCTTTTCATCCCTGAAGCCCTTAAGAAGAACTGCAAGAGCGTGAGCTTCTTCATCATTCAGTTTAAAATCAGGCATTCTCTGCACAACAACTTCAGTTTCAAATATCCTTGGGGTCTTTATTTTTGTAAGGGCATAGCCAAGCCAGCTTCTTTCAACCTGTTTTGCATAACCAAAAGCAAGCTCATACAGCTCTTTGTTGCCAAAATTGCTCAACTCAGCGCCCACCCTTCCAAGCTTTTCTGTACCGGGTATCTCATGGCATCCATAACAGCCATAATCTGATATTATTTTTAATCCTTTTTCTGCTTCTGTTTTGTTGGCTATTTTCTGTTCTATGTCTTCTATCTTTTTGAAATTTGAATCCCTCAGGCTGTAAAGGTAGGCAACTATTGCCTCTGCCTCATTCGCAGTAAGCCTCAGATTTGGCATAAGGGTTTTTGAATTGTACCGCTTTGGATTCAAAATCCAGTTTAATATAAATTCAGGTGTTGTTTTGTTTCCAATATTAGTAAGGATTGGAGCTATATCTCTTGAGTTATTCTGGTAAATTTCTGTGATGCCAACTGAATGGCAACCATTACATCCTATATCCCTTACCAGCTCTTTGCCCTTAGCTATCAGGGCGCTGTTTCCAAGAACACCATCTCTTAATTTGTAAACCCTCCATGTTTCGTCTTTTGGAAGATTCAAAAGATATGCAGCAACTGATGCGGTTTCCTGGTCAGATAAAAGGAAATTGGGCATTCTTGTCTTTGCATGATACCATTTGGGATTTTTTACCCACTGGAAAATCCAAGAAGGATTAACTTTTGAAGCAATGTTCTTTAAGGATGGACCAATTTTATTAACATCTTCATATCCTTTTACAAGATGACAGTTGACGCATCCTATTTTTTCTCTGAAAAGATTTATGCCCTCTGACAGAACAGGCGCCCCTTGAATATCCTCTTCAAGGGCATGGCATCTTCGGCATGAGGATTGTATAAAATCTCCTGCAAGCATAGGTTTTTCCCAGTGAGAAATCGGATGCCAATCATATTTTTTCTTCCATTCTGTTTCCTGTTTTTTATCTTTAGGTGCATGCCCTGCATCATAAAAAGCAAGACCGCTTTCCTGTCCGTCATGACAGGAAGTGCAGCCGAATTTTTCAACAGGATGTTTTTCAATAAAAATTTCATAATTAACATGAGTCCTGTAAGGCTCTTTAAAACCTTCAAAACCTTTTCTGTCGGTTCCTAAGTGACAGGAGAGACACCTGTCAGCTTTAAGAATTGGTTCATCAAAATTATTTCTTGAAAAATCCTGAATTACAATTTGATTAATTTCAGGAATTTTTTTGGAGAGAATATCAAGCTTTTTTTCAATCTTGGCAATATTCTCTTTATATTTTTCTAACTTTTCCTCAAACTCAGGAATTTCCCCTTTGAAGCTGTCAACTTTTTTCCTGATTTCATCTCTTTCAGCAGTTGCTTTTTTTACTACTGGTCCCCATTTCTCTGTCTCAGCAAAAAGTTTTTCCCATTTTGCCTTCTTTGCCTGATAATTGCCCCCTTTATCAAAAGCCTGCTGATACAGGAAGTAAGCCTCTTCTGTTAAACTTTTTGCAAACTGAAGTCCCTGAGAAATCTCAAGAAGTTTTATTTCTTTTTTATCAAGTTCCTTTATTGCATTTTTGTATTCATTGCTTTTTTCCTTCTTATTAAACTCCTCTCTTAGCTTCCTGAGTTTTCCATCAATCTCTTTGAATTCATCTGCAGGGATTGCATTCTTAGCCTCTTCAAGCTCCTTCTCAAGCTTTGCAGTCTCAAGCCTGAAAAACTCTTTCTGATAATCCTTCCATGGTCTTCTTGTAACTGTCTCATTATAAACTGACCAGATAAGCGAAATACTTGTTATAAGAGCCAGAGTAAAAAAATGTATTTTGTAAGATTTTTTCTCTTCAGATGGGCTGCCACCATTTAAACCGGGTTCACTTGCTTTCATCAGTCTCCTTTTATTAGAATTAATTTCTAAATTCTTTAGTAACTATATATAGAACCAAGGAGTTACCCACACATATTTAATATTAAACGCTAATCTCAAAAACATCTTTATAATAAGTCCTATCATTGTTAGGAAAAGGAATGAAACAATTGCATACCTTGTTACCCCAAGTTTCCTGATAATTTCATTCTTACGCTTCCAGAAATAGTAAAAAACCCCAAGCGCATAATATCCGCCAACAACAAGCGCACCAAATATTGATGCAGGAACATAGTGGCGTATCCCAAAAGCATAAGAAAGGTTGATATTAGTAAGAGCTACAGTTTTGTGTGGGTCCCATTCCTGCCAAGGCCAGAAGAAATACCATCCAGGACCTCTGAGGAAAACTCCCATGATAATGAGTCCTATCCAGAGGACAAAAAAGCCAAAGCAGAAATTTAATACAGCAAATTTTCTCTCCCTGAATGTATAGTAACCATTCCCCCTTGGATTGATATCAATATAAGGAATAACCATTAACCCTACAATTATCAGCACTGGTATGACAACACCTGCAATCCACGGGTCAAAATAAACAAGCATCTCCTGAAGCCCGAGGAAATACCACGGGGCTTTTGATGGATTTGGTGTTTTTGTCGGGTTTGCTGCCTCTTCAAGGGGAGCATCAATCGTAATTGACCAGACAACCAGTATCAATGTTATTATCAAAGCTACAATAAATTCCATCCTCATAAGATAAGGCCATACATGAAGCTTTGTAATTTTTTTTATTTCCTTCTTCTTAACTTCTTCACCATCAACAATCTTCTGCGCATTCTGCGCAATCTCAAGCTGAGGTGTTGAAATTCCTCCATCCTTTCTTATTCGCCAGAAATGGAGAATCATAAGAATTGAAGCTACTATTGGTATAAATATGCAGTGAAGGACATAGAATCTTAAAAGTGCAGCAGGTCCAACAACGCTTCCCCCAAGCAGGAATGCCCTTGCATCATAACGGGCTGTTACACCAACCTCACCGCCAAAGGGACCTTCATGTCCAAAGAACGGAGTAGCTCTTGCCATATTTGTGCCTACTGTAACTGCCCACATTGAAAGCTGGTCCCACGGAAGCAAATAACCTGTGAAGCTTAAAAGAAGGGTTAAAACAAGAAGAACAACACCTATGACCCAGTTAAATTCTCTTGGAGACTTATATGAACCTGTCATAAAGACCCTGAACATATGAAACCAGACGCAGATTACCATTCCATGCCCTGCCCATCTGTGCATATTCCTCATAAGAGGACCAAAGGGAACATCAAACATCAGGTATTTCATATCAGCATAGGCATATTCCCCAGTAGGCCTGTAATAGAACATTAACACTACACCAGTTACAACAGTAACAAGAAACATAAGAAAAGTTATCCCTCCCATTCCCCATGTATAGCTTAGCCTTGTTCCGTGTTTTGCAACCTTTGGTGGATGAAGGTGGAGAAAAACATTGCTTGTTACCTGAAGAACCCTGTTCCTTGGAGTATCAGAATAATCGTGGCGGAAAATTGATTTCCAGATATAGGAATTAAAAATGGTTTCTTTTAATTTTTCTATTGATAACTTTTTCATTTTACACCCTTAAATTTTTAAAAGTGCGTCAGATTTTTCCCATTCACCTTTTTCAAAAAGAAATTTGACACTTTTATCTATTACAAGTTCTCCCTCATCAGAAAGAGAAATCTTTAATCTTTCAAGCGCCCTTGGCGCAGGACCCTCAAAATTCACGCCATCTCTGAAAAAACCACTTCCATGGCAGGGACATTTAAATTTATTTTCAGCCTCAAGCCAACGTGGAGTGCAACCAAGGTGAGTACAACGGGCAAGCAGCGTATATAACCCTTCCTCTGTTCTTATTATCCATACCGCCTGTGACTCTTTATATTTTTCACTAACTGTTCCAACTGGATACTCATCTGGAAATCCTGCCTTAAAAGTTGTCTTTGGCTCAAACAGTACCCTTGGAAACATAAATCTTGTAAAGGCTATTGTTGAGCCAAGTAACATAGAAATAATCATTGACCACCCTGCCAAAGAAAAAAAATCTCTCCTTGACCATAAATGGTCTATTTCACCCTGTTTTACTATTACTGCTTCTCCAGTTTTTTGCTCTGTCACTATAAGTTCTCCTTAAAATTATCAGTGTTTGAGCTGTTTTCAAGATTGTCTCTTAATTGTTCCAATGTTGTTGACTCCAGAATCATGTTCATTGCCTTTACTGCCTCACGCCATTTAGCACTTACAGTGCATTTTCCGTTCCTTGGACAGTCTCCCCTTCCAAGGAGGCATTCATCAGCAAAAAACTTTCCTTCAAAGCTTTCAATAAGCTCTTTTAAGGTAATTTTTTCAGGAGGTTTTGCAAGAGCAAAACCCTTGTGCGCACCACGATATGATTTAAGAATTCCAATCTTTGTATATGTCTGAAATATTTTTGAAAGGTAGCTTTTGGAGATATTTTGCGCCTCTGCAACCTCATCAAGAAGAGTTATTTTTCCCTTAGGCTGCATAGCTAAATATAGGACACCATGAATTCCGTATTCACTTGCTTTCATTAAACGCATATAGCTTCCATTTGGAGTCAAAAGGTCTAATGGAGTTAATTTATTTTCTAAATACCTAATGACTAAAAAATTGTCAAGAAAATTATTTCAAACCATGAACTTTAAAAACACTTCATTTGAGAAAAGAATTCCCTTGTGGGTAAGCCTGAGTTTTCCATTTTTTAATTCCAGAAGTTTATCTTTTTTTAACTCCTTTATCTCTTCACCGTATTTGTCTTCTATTGCTACTCCGTGAATACTATAAAACTTTCTTGTATCTATTCCCTCAATCATCCTTAACCCAAGCATCATGGCTTCTGCAACAAGTTTCTCTTTGTCTAATAATTCCTCTCCCTCAACTATATTTTGAATTTTTTCAGTCGCTCGTTGTTCTGTATTCCGTCCTTCGTTTCTTTTGCCCCTTCTTGCCCCTCTCTCTGACCTCTCAACTCTAAACTCTCAACTCTTTCACAATACCTTTCAACATCCTTAACATTCCACCACCTCTTTCCTATTTCCCTCTCCTTATCATTATATTTTTTTTTACGCAGACTAAAGTCTGCGGCTACGGGTTCCCCCTCACCCTTCCCTCTCCCACCAAGGGAGAGGAAGTCTTCGAGAACCCCTCTTCCAAAAGGAAGTTGGATTGAAATGTTATTGCGAGGAGCAAAGCGATGAAGCAATCCCCCCATATTTCTATGTCCTCATCTTTCTTTCATATTGACATTAAAGCCATTGCTCATATAGATTATCTTTTGTAAACATTTCGATGTTAAATAGGGGAAAGGTGTGGTTTTTTTTCTTTTTTCTCTCTCTCTAATAATTCCGCTTATTCTTGCAATCTATGTCATAATCATCAACCTCAAGGAACTTGAGAGCAAGCTATTCATAGGTTATATGGCGGTAATAGTAGTTGGTAGCCTTCTAACTCTCTTACCTCCCATAGCCCACAGCATTGATTTTGCACGCTGGGGAAATGCTGTAAGGCTTATCTTTGTTTTCTATCTCAATGGCATATTCCTTTTCTTTTTAACAGCCGCTATTCTTTTCAAGGAATTTTTCAGGAAAAAGGCTTTAGTCAAATTTCTGATTAGTGCCCCAGTCATATTTTCAACAGTAATTCTCTCAGATTATTTTTTCTCAACAGGAATCCTTTATTCAGGTGTAAAATTTTCACAAGGGGTCTATTTCACAGAATTTGGCAGATTTAGGTTTTTAAATGACATATACATCCTTTCCTTTGCCCTGCTGACATTTTATATCCTAATCAGGGCATATCCTGTATCAGACCCCATTAAAAAAAAGGCGATTATAATTCTTACTTCGCTGATACTGCTAAGTTCCATTCTTTCTTCTCTAAGGCCCTTTCTCAAGCAATATCCCCTTATAACCTTAATGCTTTCAACCTTTGGTCCCCTTCCGGTCCCTGTTGCCTTTGCCTATCTGATTAGCAAGTACAAACTCTTTTCTCCTATTGAAAGCGCTCTTAATTTAGCCATAGAAACTTTGATGGATGGAATCATTGTGCTCAACCAGAACAGGGAAATTATAAAAATGAATCCAATGGCTGAAAAGATACTCGATATAAAGTTTGCCGATATAAAAGAAAGCTCTTCATCAAACTTTCAGACTATTCTGGAAGAAAAATTCGCAGGTGAAGAGCTATGCGATATATTCAAATACATTTTCCAAAATGAAAAAATAGAAATCCGCGATCGTGAAACCGAGCTTAAAAAAAGCAGAGAAGCCTTCCTTGAAATCAATGTGTCTCAGATTAAAGAAAAAGGAACAAAGCTCTTGGGTACTCTTGTAAAAATCAGGGACATAACTGAAAAGAAAAAATCAGAAATTGCGCTGAATTACGAGAAAGAAATGTCTGCAAATATTCTGGAAAATGTCGGACTGCTAGTGCTTGCAACAAGCAGAGAGGCTGAAATAATCTTTTGCAATAAAAAACTGGAGGAAATCACAGGTTATACAAAAGAAGAAATTCAGAAATATTCTTTTGCAATGCTTGTTTTTACAGAACCAAAATACAGAAGAAAAGCCGTTGAAACCCTGTACAAGCCATATATGGGAGAAATAACAAAGGATGAAGAGTTTATTATAACAAGAAAAAATGGTGAAAAGAGAACTATTTCCTTTACCTCAACGCCCATAAATGACTTGAATGGAAATTTCCTTGGAGTCTTAATCAGCGGGAATGACATAACTGAAAAAAGAAGGGCTGAGGAATCATTAAAACTGCTCGCCAACCTCACCTACCTTTCTGTTGATGGAATAATAAGCACTGATGAAAACGGTATTATTATCTCATGGAATAGGGGGGCTGAAAAAATCTACGGCTACACCTATGATGAAATTTTTGGCAAATCGATCCGCGTCCTTGACACAGAAGATGTAAGGGATACGGGAAGGAATGAAGAGTTTTTAAAAAACCTGAGGGAAAAAGGCTTTGTAACAAACATAGAAAGAATTCAGGTTGCAAAAGACGCAAGATTTATCAGTGTTCAGATTACTGCATTCGTAGTAAGGGATGAAATCGAGGAAAAAAATTACTATGCGTCAATCGTAAGGGATGTTACCCAGACAAGAATGATGGAAGAGGAGCTCAACCAGTCATCAAAGCTTGCTGCAATAGGAACCCTTGCAGCAGGCGTTGCCCACGAATTCAATAACCTTCTTGCAGGAATCCTTGGGTATGCACAACTCGGAAAGTCCTCCACCGAACCAGAACAGATGAAAAAGGCTCTGGAGATAATTTTTAAAACCTCTGAAAAGGCAAAGAACATTTCCCAAAACCTCCTGAGTTTTGCCAGAAAGCAGGAACAAAAGAAAAAACTTAATGACATAAAACATATCATTGAAAATACCTTGGGTTTTATGGAAAGAGAGTTTGATAAAGCAGGAATCAAGGTTGTGCGCGACTATATCCATATCCCGCTAACAGTATGCGATTTCGGACAGATTTCTCAGGTTTTTTTAAATTTGATGACTAATGCAAAAGATGCTATGACTCCATGTGGTGGGACACTCACGATTAAAACTAGACAGGTTGCTAATGATATAGAAATAAGCTTTTCTGACACAGGCTGTGGCATTCCAAAAGAATTAATTGACAAGATATTTGAACCTTTTATGACAACAAAGGGCCCAAGAAGCGGCAGCAAGACTCCCGGAATAGGACTTGGACTTTCTGTTTCCTATGGGATTATAAAAAGCCACAACGGAACAATAAAAGTTGAGAGCAAGGTTTGTGAAGGTTCAACTTTCATAATAAAACTTCCAGTTGTTTCTATGACTAATGAAACATTTCCAACTAAGTTTCAAAAAACTGATTTAATTGAATCAACAGACCTTCCTGTTGTGCTTAATACATTGGTTGTAGACGATGAAGAAGTTGTTAGGTTCCTTCTCAGGGATCTACTCGAACAAGAAGGACATAAAGTAGTTATATGCTCTGATGGCAAAACAGCCCTTGATATGTTTAAAAATGAAAAGTTCAACATAGTCATTACCGACATCACAATGCCCGGAATGAATGGAATAGAACTCTTAAAAGAGATAAAAAAGATTGACCGGAATATTCCGGTTGTCCTTATTACAGGAAAAATAATGGGGGATAAAAAAGATATGATAAATATTGACTCAATTGAAGAAGCTTCAGGCTTTATAGAAAAACCCTTCAATATCTCAGATATAAAAAAGGTCCTTATTGACGCACAGAGAAAAAATCTTAAAGCATCAGAGAAATTTTTGCATAAAAAGAATCAGGAGCCACCAGTTCAATAACGAAGTGCAACACTTGGGGTTAAAAGGTCTAAAGGAGTTTCTAAAAAATTGTCAGAAAAAAAGATTTAGCAAACTTCATTCATTCTTTAAATATTTTTTTTAAAGAAACAAAGCAGTTAACTATTTCAGCTTGACAGCAAAGTCTTTTGACCTTGACATTTATTTTTCAAGCAATTAATATTCACAAATTCTATACAATAAGATAGAGTCACTTTGCGCGGTAAGATATACTATTGATTATCAACAGATTAGCAGGGTTAGCCTGCAAAATTTTAAACAGTTTTTAAGTTTTATTTTTCAGAAACACAGAGATATGAAAATCAGAAAAGCCGTCTTTCCTGTTGCAGGCTTGGGGACAAGGTTTCTTCCTGCAACCAAGGCTTCTCCAAAAGAGATGCTTCCACTTGTTGATAAACCGCTGATTCAGTATGCTGTTGAGGAGGCAAAGGCAAGCGGGATTGAAGAGATTACAATTGTTACAGGAAGGGGTAAAAGGGCAATTGAAGACCATTTTGATTATTCAGTAGAGCTTGAGAACGAGCTTTTTGAACAAAAAAAGTTTGAGCTGCTTGAGCAAATTAAAAATATTTCAAACCTTGTAACCTTTGCCTATGTAAGGCAGAAAAAGGCTCTTGGCTTGGGACACGCAATTCTCTGCGCAGAATCTATTGTTGGTGATGAACCCTTTGCGGTTTTTCTTGCTGATGACGTAATTGACTCAGACACTCCCTGTATGAAACAGCTGATTGATGTCTACGAGGAATACCACAGCTCGGTTATTGCAATTCAGGAGGTAGAGAAAAAAGATACAAAAAGCTATGGAATAATAAAGCCTAAAAAAGTTAAAGACAGGATTTATAAGGTAAATGACCTTATAGAAAAACCTGACCCTGCAAAGGCTCCATCCAATCTGGCTGTAATAGGCAGATATATCTTAACTCCGGGAATTTTTAAAGCCCTTAAGAAAACCTCTCCGGGAAAACTTGGGGAAATACAGCTTACAGATGCTTTGAAAATGCTTTTGCAGAAAGAGGATATTTACGGTTGTGAGTTTACAGGAACAAGGTATGACGCAGGAGATAAACTTGGCTTTTTAAAGGCAACTGTTGAGTTTGGCCTCAGAAGAAAAGACCTTGGCAAGGAATTCAGGAAATATCTTAAGGAGTTAAAACTTTAACCTATGTCTCATAAAAAATCAGGCTCTGGGGGACCAAAACAGTTTGGCTTTGAGGATGTTGTTCAGCTTTTCAACAACATCCCAAAAGTCCTTAGCGGAAACATGGAAATTTCAAACGGAACCAAGGGGTTTCCCCCAATAGATATATATGAAATACAGGACTGTGTTGTTGTTGAAAGCGAACTGCCGGGAATTAATCCAGCAGATGTGTCTGTTTATATTAGAGGCAATGAACTGACAATAGAAGGAAACAAATCAGACCCCACAATTCCCAATTCAGAGTCCGTAAGGTTTCTTTGCATGGAGCGTTCTTTTGGCAGTTTCAAGCGAATTATAAAACTGCCTGTTTCATGTAATCCAAATGATTCAAATGCGAGCTACAAGAAAGGAATTTTAACAATTCGGATTAAGAAAATAGTTGATAAAAGAGGAGAAAAGAAAGAGATAAAGATAGAATAAATTTAGAAGGTGAAAAAAAATGATTGATACTTTAAACATAGAAGAAATTCAGATTCCTGATATAGTTCCTCTTCTGCCAATAAGAGATATTGTAATCTTCCCGTTTATGATTGTTCCTCTCTTTGTTGGCAGGGAAATGTCAGTAAAATCAGTAGATGAGGCCCTTTCATCAAACAGAATGATAATGCTTGTTGCCCAGAAAGATGGCGCTGCAGAGAGCCCTTCACTGAATGAAATCTATTCCATTGGAACTGTGGCAATGATTATGCGGATGCTCAAGCTTCCTGACGGAAGAGTCAAAATTTTAGTGCAGGGTTTGAGCAAGGCAAAAATTTCAGATTATACTCAGACAAAACCTTTTTATAAGGTCAAGGTTGAAGTGCTCAAAGATGAGCCCTATGGAGAAAAAACCTCAGAGGTCGAAGCCCTGATGAGGAATCTCAGGGAACAGCTCCAGAAAGTCATTTCCCTTGGCCAGCTTATTCCTCCTGATATCCTGCTTCTTGCTGATAATCTTGAAGACCCGGGTCGGCTTGCTGATATTGTAGTATCTAATCTGAATCTAAAGGTTGATGACGCGCAGAAAGTCCTTGAGACACTAAACCCGATAGAAAGAATAAAGGCAGTAAGCGAGTATCTTAACAAAGAACTTGAAGTTCTGACAGTAAAACACAAGATTCAGACCGAAGCAAAAGATGAAATGAGCAAGACCCAGAGGGAATATTTCCTGAGAGAGCAACTCAAAGCCATCCAGAAGGAACTTGGCGAGGTTGATGAAAAGACAGAAGAGATAAATGAGTTTAGGGATAAAATTAAAAAAGCCAAGATGCCTGAAAAAGTAAAAACTGAAGCTGACAAACAATTAGGCAGGCTTGAGAGAATGCATCCTGATGCTGCAGAGGCTTCGCTTGTAAGGACATATCTTGATTCCCTCGCTGAACTTCCGTGGAACAAGTCCACAAAGGATAATCTTGACATAAAAAAGGCTTCAAAGGTTCTCAATGAAGACCATTATGACCTGGAGAAGGTCAAGGAAAGGATTCTTGAGTATCTCAGCGTATGCAAGCTGAAAAAGGAAATGAAGGGACCTATACTCTGCTTTGTGGGACCTCCGGGAGTCGGAAAAACCTCTCTTGGAAGATCAATTGCAAGGGCTCTTAGAAGAAAATTTGCAAGGATTTCTCTTGGCGGAATCAAGGATGAGGCGGAAATAAGAGGACACAGGAGAACATATGTAGGGGCTCTGCCCGGAAAAATCATACAGGGTATAAAGCAGGCAGGCTCAAACAATCCTGTGTTCATGATGGATGAAATTGACAAGGTCGGAACAGACTTCAGGGGAGACCCTTCTTCCGCTCTTCTTGAAGTGCTTGACCCTGAGCAGAATGACTCATTTACTGACCATTACCTTGCTCTGCCCTTTGATCTTTCAAAGGTAATGTTCATAACAACAGCCAATTTAACAGACCCGATTCCTTCTGCTCTGAAAGACAGAATGGAAACTCTCTATCTCTCAGGTTATACTGACGAGGAAAAACTGATGATTGCCAGAAAATACATAATCCCTCGCCAGCTCAAGGAACACGGGCTGACAGAAAAACTTCTGTCCATTTCCAATTCAGGGCTTTCAAGGATAATTTCAGACTATACAAGGGAAGCCGGCTTGAGAAACTTGGAAAGGGAAGTTGCCTCTGTTATAAGAAAAGTTGCAAAGAAAGTTGCAGGCGGTAAAAAGAAGTTAACACGGATAACAGCAAGCAATATCGAAAACTTCCTCGGTGTGCAAAAGTACCTTAGGGAGGGAGAACAGGAGTTCAGCGAAATCGGGGTTACAACAGGTCTTGCCTGGACTCCTGCAGGCGGAGAAATAATCTATATAGAAGCCACGACAATGAAAGGAAGAGGAAATCTTACCTTGACAGGCCAATTAGGAGATGTGATGCAGGAATCTGCAAAAGCAGCCCTGAGCTATTCCAGGGCGCAGGCAACTTCTCTGGGAATAAAAAATGACTTTTTCTCCAAAAATGATATTCATATTCATGTGCCTGCTGGTGCTACACCTAAGGATGGTCCTTCTGCAGGAATAACTATGGCTACTGCATTAATCTCTGTTCTTACAAGAGTGCCTGTAAGCAAGGATGTTGCAATGACAGGAGAAGTAACCCTGCGGGGAAGGGTTCTTCCAATCGGAGGAGTAAAGGAAAAAATACTTGCTGCCAAAAGAGCCGGGCTTTTAACTGTAATATTGCCAAAGAAGAATGAAAAGGACCTTATTGAACTTCCCAAAAATGTCAGAAAAGGAATGGAATTTATCTTTGCAGACACAATGAATGATGTATTAGAGGTTGCGCTCAAAAAGGAGAAAAGAAAGATTAAAAGAAAAAATCCGCAATAAAAATATAGTTACAAAATCTGCGGAGATTAACATGTTAAGATATATTGAAATAAATAATATCCCCTCTGAAGGGTATAGAATTGATAAACAGATTAAGGGTTCATCAATAGATATTGGCAATGAATATGAAATCACAAAACCCATCGGCTTTGCTGCCACTGTTGAAAAAGTTAAAACTGATGTAATAGTTAAAGGTGATATCGAATTCTCAGTAAAACATATTTGCAGCCTCTGTCTTGATGGTTTTGTTTCAAGAATTAAAACTCCGTTTAAAATAGAGTTTAAACCTTCATCTTCAGAACCGGATGAAGAAGAAAGGGAACTTGGAAGAGAGGACCTCGATATCAATTATTTGAGGGGCTCAGTAATTGACCTGTTTGATGTTATAAGGGATCAGATTTTTCTGGCAATCCCCATTAAACCGGTTTGCAAGCCTGAATGCCTCGGATTATGCCGCCAATGTGGCAGTAATCTGAACATTGAGAAATGCAATTGCAAAGATGAAAAAATTGACCCGAGATTTTCAGTGTTAACGGGGTTGAAAGTTAAAAATTAATTGACCAAAATCCCCCCAACCCCCCTTTGGAAAAGGGGGGCGAGGGGGGATTAGTGTAGAGAAAGGAGATAATAAAATGGCTTTACCAAAACGAAAAGCTTCAAGGTCCAGGCGCAATAAAAGAAGAAGCCATGATGCACTTACCGCATCTCAATATTCAAATTGCCCGCAGTGTCAGGAACCAAGACTGCCACACCGTGTGTGCAGACATTGTGGATACTACAACGGCAGAGAAGTAATTAAAATAGAAGAAGCTGCTAAATAAGTTGTATGGTGAATGGTTACAAAGCTTGTTTAGTGGTTGGATAATGCTTAGATTTCTATTTTTGCCATTAACTTAATCTCTAACTACCAAACCGGCATCTTATAACCTTAACCTAACGACTTAACCCAAAATAAAAAGAGGTGACAATGATTGCCGTTGACGCCATGGGAGGAGACTTTGCTCCGGGAGCAATTGTAAAAGGTGCCGTCAGTGCAGCAAAGGAATTCGGAACAAGAGTAGTCCTTGTTGGTGACAAGACCAAAATACTCAAATATCTTTCATCAAATGACGACTCCGTTTCATCCATTGAAATCAGGCATGCGTCTCAGGAAATAGAAATGGGTGAAATCCCTTCAGAGGGTTTTCGCAACAAGCCAGATTCCTCTCTGCAGCTCTCTCTCAGAATGCTTCAGGACAATGAGGTGAAAGCGGTTGTGAGCGCAGGAAATACCGGAGCGCTCATGTATTCAGCCGTTAAAATACTCGGAGCCATTCCAAAGATTCACCGTCCTGCAATATCTACTATTCTGCCCGGAATCAACGGTAAAACAATCGTCCTTGATGTCGGCGCCAATGTTGACTGCAGGCCTGAATGGCTTGTTCAATTTGCCATAATGGGACATATTTATGCAAAAGTTATGTTGAAAAAAGAGAGGCCCAAGATAGCCCTTTTAAGCAATGGAGCTGAACCTGCAAAAGGAAATAAGCTTACTCATGATGTATATAAGATGCTTGAAAATTCTTCTTTGGATTTCATTGGAAACATAGAGGGGAATACTATTTTTTATGGAGACGCTGATGTTGTTGTCTGTGACGGGTTTGTTGGAAATGTATTTTTAAAGCTTACTGAAGGATTTTCAAAAGTATACATTGATATGCTGAAAGAAGAAGTTTCAAAAAGAACGCGAAGCGGGATAGGCGCTTATCTGATGAAGCCCGCTTTTGAAAACCTTAACCGAAGGCTTGATTTTACTGAATACGGAGGAGCTCCTCTTCTCGGAGTGAATGGAGTATGTATTGTAGCCCACGGGTCTTCAACATCCCACGCCATTAAAAATGCCATTAGGGTTGCAGAAGATTTTGTTAATAAAAACTTCAATGCTATACTTCCAGAAGAAACAAAGCGGCTTGAAAGCCTTGTCAGGTACAAATCTCCAAGAAGGAGATGGTTCTGGAGTTCCAATAAAGATACTTCTGGAAAAGAGCTTGACGAAGACGAGGCAAAAAAGTAAAAAAGAGCCTAATTTTTCCGGCGGTGTAGCTCAGCTGGTTTAGAGCATACGGCTCATATCCGTAGTGTCCGGGGTTCAAGTCCCTGCACCGCCAATTGCGAATAAAATTCAAAACAAAAAATATGTAAGCACGTAAAATTTTGTAGTAGTTACTATTTTTACAGCTTTTAGCCCTGTTAACAACAGACCTAAAGGTCTGTTTCTACAAAAAGTTGTTATATAGTTTAACATACATTTTTGTCTCTTAACATCCTGCTAACCATGTTTCTGCAATTCGTAGAAATACACCTTCAGGTGTGTTGTAGGGGCGAGTCGGTGACTCGCCCT